>CAYVAP010000038.1:0-15094 GCA_964449365.1 uncultured Bacteroidia bacterium | reverse complement strand
AGGGTCTCTTTGCCACCCACCGAGGTGCCCCACAGGCCTTGGTTGATGGAGTATTCTGCTTTTTTGAAGTCATAGTCCACCCCGTGCTGGCGCAGATAGTCGATCTCCGCTTCGCGTGAGAGCGAGAGGTCGCGGATGGGCGTGATGATTTCCAGCTCAGGGGCCAGGGTTTGAAACACCAGATCGAAGCGCACCTGATCGTTGCCCGCTCCGGTGGAGCCGTGTGCGATGGCGGATACGGCTAGCTCTTTGGCATAATGCGCCAGGGCTAGCGCCTGAAACACCCGCTCAGCACTCACCGAGAGAGGGTAGCTGTGGTTCTTGAGCACATTGCCGAAGACCAGGTACCTGAGGCAGCGCTCGTAATAAGGTTGCACCTGATCGAGCACCTTGAAACTCTTGGCTCCCAACTCATGGGCGCGAGCCTCGATTTGCTGCATCTCTTCTGCCGAAAAGCCACCCGTATCCACGATGGCGGTGTGCACCTCGTAGCCTTTTTCCTGGCTGAGATATTTGACGCAGTAGGAGGTATCGAGCCCTCCGGAGTAGGCGAGGAGTAGACTGGGCATTTAGTTAATTCGAAATTTGTAATTCGAAATCTGTAATTCGGGATTCGGAATTTGTAATTCGCGATTGGGGGTGATCTAAGTGACCAAAGCTATGCGATCACCTTGATCACTGATCACCCTACCGATCACTGACCACTGACTACCGACCACTGATCACTAACTACCGATCACTGATCACTGACCACTGACCACTGACCACTGATCACTGACTACTGATCACCGACCACCCGGCGCTTCACTTCTGAGAGGGTTGCCCTGAGGCGACTTTGGGGCAGAGGGTGGGGCGTACGGCTGGTTTCGGGCTTGTCGCGTCGGCGCAGATTTTCTTTGATGGATTGCAGCAACTTGTTGCCGCGTCGTCGGCGCAGGTGCTCTTTGTAGCGCTCCCAGCGCTCTTTGAGGGCAGATTCTTGATCCTGGGCGGCTTTTTTGCGCTTTTCGTCTTGGGCAGGGTCGTGAAGCATGCCGGTGCAGAGGCAGAGTTTGTGCTCGTTGCGGGTGAGGATGTCGTAGTTGCGGCAGCTTTGGCAGCCCTGCCAAAAGACTTCGTCGGTGGTCAGCTCGGAGAAGGTCACCGGCTTGTAGCCGAGGTCAGAGTTGATCTTCATCACCGCGAGCGAGGTGGTGATGCCAAAGAGCTTGGCTTCGGGGTATTTTTGCCGCGAGAGCTCGAAGGCCCTCTCTTTGATGCGCTTGGCCAGGCCGAGGTTGCGAAACTCAGGCGAGACGATCAGGCCGGAGTTGGCCACGTACTGACCATGTCCCCAGGTTTCGATGTAGCAAAAGCCTGCAACCTGCTGATCGACAAAGGCAATGATGGCTTTGCCGTCGCGCATTTTTTGTTGTAGGTACTCGGGCTTGCGTTTGGCGATGCCGGTGCCACGGGCTAGGGCGGCTTGTTCCATCAGGTCGCAGATTTCTTGGGCAAAAGCGAGATGCTGCTCGCCGGCTACCAGTACTTGGATGTCCATCGGGATAAATGCAGTTGAGTTCGTGGTAATCGCCCGTTTTCCCATAGCCTTCACTGATCGGTCGATGCACATCAGCTAGCCTGGAATTGAGTCATAATAAGTAAACCTCCGCGGCAAAACGATGTGCGCTGCCGGGTAGGTCAGGTGAGAAATCGGATGTGAAAGGTAAAAAATTAAGCCTCGATCACCCGCTCACACGCTACCTGGCAGTGGCGTGTAGGTCGTCGTAGCGGGCAAGGTCGATATGCTCGGTGAAGGCTCATTTGATGGTCAAATATAACAATCCCTCCGAACTATCCGCATCCAGCGGGGACTTTTTTTGAAGAAATGTAAAAAAAGCTGAGGAGTTGATGAGGGGATGATGATCGCACTGCCTCAGTAGGTTTGGGTGGCCTCGATTTCCTCCAGCATGCGCAGGTAGCTATCGTAGCGCGAGGGATGGATCGCTCCTGCTTCCATGGCGGCCTTGACGGCGCAGCCGGGCTCGCGCAGGTGGCTACAGTTGGTAAATCTGCAGTCGGCCAAGCGTTGGCGCATTTCCGGAAAGTAGTGGCTCAGTTCTTCTTTTTCGAAGCCCGTGAGCCCGAGCAACTTGATGCCTGGCGAGTCGATGATATAGCCGCCGGTGGCCAGCGGGTGCCTCTCCGCGTAGCTGGTAGTGTGGCGGCCCTTTTGGTTGACCGTGGATACCTGGGCCGTCTTGAGGTCCAGATTTGGATCGATGAGGTTGATAAGGGTGGATTTGCCCGCGCCTGAGTGGCCGCCGATAAAGCTCACCTGATCGTGCAGCAGCGCCGCCACGGTGTCGCGATGATCAGGGTCGAGGGCCGAGAGGGTAATCACGTCGTAGCCGATGTCGCGATAAATGCCCTGTACCTCCCTCAGGCGCTGCTGCTCTTCCTCGCTGCTGAGCAGGTCTACTTTGTTGATCACGATGCGCACCGGGATGTGGTAGGCTTCGGCGCTGACCAGAAAGCGATTGGCAAAGCCGGTAGAGGTGCTCGGATGAGCGACCGTGAAGAGCAAAATGGCCTGATCGAGGTTTGCGGCCAGGATATGGACTTTGTGCGCATGGGCGATGGCTTTGCGCAGGATGTAGTTTTTGCGGGGCAATACCTCCACGATCATGCCGACTTCGCCGCCCTCTTCAGGCGGCAAAAAGGCCACTCGATCCCCTACCGCTACCGGGTTGGTGCTGTTGACCCCCTGGATACGAAATTTGCCCCGCACCACGCACTCTACGTGCTTGCCTGCCTCGGTCTTGACCCGGCTGCTAGAGCCTACCGAGCGGATCACCGTGCCATGGTGGGCGTTTGGAGGAGCAGGGGTCGGAGATTGTTTGCGTTTTTTGCTCATAGCGTTTCCTGCCCATCATTCGACTACCGAAGCGGCTGCCATTTCCAGGGGCAAGATCACCGTGAAGGTCGAACCCTTTCCCTCTTGGGAGGTGAATTCTACCCGGCCTTCTAGCTTTTCTACTGCACTCTTTACGATGTAAAGGCCCAGGCCCGAGCCCTTCGACTGATTGTTGCCGCGGTAAAACATCTCGAAGACCTTGGGCTGGATCCGATCAGGGATGCCCACCCCATTGTCGGATACCACCAGATACAGCCGATCGAGTTCGTGGTAAGCCTCGACCCGAACGAAGGCATCTTTGCGCTGTTCTTGTCGGTAATTGATGGCATTGACCACCAGATTTTGCAAAATGGAGGTCAGCAGCCGCTTGTCATAGGCTACGGGGCCAGGTAGGTCGATGTCTACTTCTAGCGCCACGCTGTCTGCCGGAAAAAGATGATGCAAGCTGCCAAAGATCTCCTGTACCAGCAAGGGCAGCTCTAGCGGTTCGGGGGTGACCTGGGCTTTGTTGATACGGGTTACGTCGAGCAATTCGCTGAGAATGAGGTCCAGGCGCTTGGTACTCTTGCTGATCAGGTCGAGGTAATGCAGGGCGGCCTGGTCGTCGGTTTCGCTGCGGGCGATATTGGCCACCCCGATAATGGAAGTCAGCGGTCCCCGCAGGTCGTGCGAAGCTTTGTAGACAAAGGCATCGAGCTCATTGTTTTTTTCTTGCAGCTTGAGCTCGGCGCGCTTGCGGTCGGTGATGTCAGTGATGATCGCGATGGTGCCAATGACCTTCCCTTCGGCATCTTGATAAGGCGACCCCGCGATCAGCACCCATACGTCGTCGCCGTTGCTGTGCTGAATCTTCATCTCGTACTCATCAGAGTGCCCCGAGCGTCGCAGGGTATTTTTGTCATTGAGCAGGGGATGATTGATATCTCCCACCAGATCGTAAGATCGCATGCGTAGCATCTCTGCTTGAGAATAGCCAAAAATCTGCTGCATGCGCTCGTTGACAAACACGATGCGTTCGTCTTCATCGGTGAGCACCAGCCCTTCGTTCATCCGCTCCACCAGGGTGCGATAGCGCAGCTCGCTTTCGGCCAGTTGCTTGTGGCGGGCTAGTTTGTCGCCGATATCGCGGAAGACCATCAGCAGCCGCTCTTGCCCGTCGATGGTAGAGGCGGTCAGGTTGATCTCTACTGGCATCTCATGGCCCTCGGCGCAGAGCAGGTTGATATCGAAGCGCTGCGCCTCGCCATGGGCTGCCTTGGCGATATAGTCGGTGAAGGTGTCAAAACTTGGGGGAGCGATGAGATCGCTGATGGGAAGCTGTCGCAGTTGCTGCGCCGAATAGCCCAGCAAACGGATGGCCTCCTGGTTGATATCCACCGGATGAAAATATTCCAGATCCAGCAGCATGATTCCCTCGGTGCCCGTGTTGAAAATCTGTCGGTAGCTATCTTCCGAGCGTCGCAGGGCCATCTCGGCGCGTTTGGCCTCGGTGATATCCCGGATCATGCCCAGGAGTTCATCCTCTTGCTGCAGCCGCACCAGCCGTAGCTCGTAGTGATAGGTGCGCCCCTGATGGGTGAGGTGAAAAGCCTGACTGAGCAACCCGCCCCGGCGGCGCACGGCCAGGATCATTTGCCGGATGACTTCCTGATCAGCAGGAGGAAGAAAATCCTCCAGCATTTGCTGCAAGGGCCGCTTGAGGTAGCGCTTGAGAGCGAAGGGGGTATCCACGTGTCGAGGAATGCGCAGGTCCACGATCTGATCGTTGGCATCGAGGGTAACGAGCAGGTCGGGAATGGCTTCGAGCAGGGTCTGGTTCATCGATAGGCTGCGCCGCACCTGATGCTCGCGTCGCACCTGCTCGGTGATATTGGTGATTTGGAGGCGGAGGTAGGGCGTCTCGCTCAAGGGGAGCTTGGAAAAACTCAGTTCCAACCGATGCTCGTAGCCTTGGGCATCGGTCTGCTGGAGATAGTGCTTTTCGGGCTGTCCGGGCTGACTGGTTGCCATGCGCTCGGTGAGATAGCTCATTTCCAAGCCGAGCTTGGCCATGAGCTCCGGGCCCTGGATATCCCCTGGCAGGTCGAATTGGCTGAGCAACCGAGCGGCGGCGTAGTTGCGCAAGATGATGCGAGAGCCATCGTAATCGAGCAAGAAAGTTGCTGCCTCGTCTTGGTCCAGCAGATGCCCGATCAGTTCATCGGCTGGCGTCTCAGGGTCGAGGCGCCCACTATGCCACCACACAAATAGCCCTGCCGATACCGTGCCGCCAGCCACGATGGCCATGAAAGAGGCTGGCAAAATCTGCAAATCGGGGATGCTGATCGCACAGAAGAAAAATACGCCCAAGCTGACCAAGGCAAAGAGGGTAAACTCGACCCAGTGCCTGAAGGTGAGCGCCAACAGTACCTGGCCCACCACCAGCATCCCGACCAAAAGGGGCGGAAGATGATTCATAAAGGCGATGGCTATCAGCATCAGATAAGCGAGCACCATCAGAGCGGTGGAGAGGCTACGCTGATAGCGCCTCACCTGAGGCGATAGCCAAAGGCCCAGGCTACAAAGTAGACTCAGTCCTGCCCATGGGCCATAGAGCCAGGGCGAGAACTCAAGAGGGGATAGCCATTGATTGATGCCGAGTCCCAAGCTGAGGGCAACCCCTGAGGCAAGCAGCAAAATCAGGGCAGCCTTACGCTCAGTCTCCCATCTCAGCAGTGCCTGCCAAGTCGATGCGTTTGTCGTAGATGCGTTCCCTCTTGATGCCATGGATAGCAAGGCTTTGCCCAATCTAAAAATTGATTTACTTACAATAATAGGGTTTTTGAGGGAAAAACGCTTGCTTGTATCAAAGGGACATAGGGGCTTTGGCAAAGACCAGCCCTTCGTATTTTGGCACGGCGCGCTTCACCAGCCCCTCATATTGGCTCACTCAGGGGTCGCGCCCAGCGGCTACACTTCAAAGTGGTTGAATGGTAGAGTGGTTGATTTATCGAATGGCCTTGTTATCAATAAGTTATCATGTCTTACCACTCTACAATCCTTACGCCAAGTAGTATAAGTTTGCTTTTAACTTTTAACTTCTAACTGTGAACTGTGAACTGTGAACTTTCCTCACTACGAGGCTAAGAAGACGAAAGCAAAGGCTGATCACCGGGTAAAATAGTGTGAGCCCGAATCCCTGACCGACGGGTAGGTTTTCGGGCTCGTGTGAGTGCCCTGGGAGGGCTTGTATCAGAAGCGCTTTGCCAACAAATACGCTCGCTGCCCTCCAATTATTTTGTGAAGTGGAGCAGGGTACGGCGGATTATGTCGCAGCCTTCATCCAACTGCTCGCGGGTGATGATCAGCGGCGGGGCAAAGCGAATGATATTGCCGTGGGTAGGCTTGGCCAGCAGGCCATGGTCGGCGAGCTGCAGGCAAAGGTTCCAGGCAGTCTGACTGTCTTCGCGGTCGTTGATCACGATGGCATTGAGCAGGCCCTTGCCTCGGACGAGGGTGATGAGGTCGGGGCGCTCGGCTTGCACCGCTCGCATGCGCGCCCGAAAGTGCTCTCCCATGCGCTGAGCATTGGCGGCGAGGTCTTCGTCGACCAATACCTCTAGTGCGGCCTTGGCTACTGCACACGCCAGCGGATTGCCGCCGTAGGTAGAGCCATGCTCACCCGGCTGGATACAGAGCATCACCTCGTCATGGGCCAACACCGCCGAGACGGGCAGTACCCCCCCAGAAAGGGCTTTGCCCAAGATCAGGATATCGGGCCGGAAGCCCTCGTGATCGCAGGCCAGCATGCGCCCCGTGCGAGCTAGCCCAGTCTGCACCTCGTCAGCGATAAATAGCACACGCTGCTGCTGGCAGAGGTCGTAGGCTTGTTTGAGGTAGCCTTCGTCGGGCACCACCACGGCCGCTTCTCCCTGAATGGGCTCCACCATGAACCCCGCCACGTTGGTATCTTGCAGGGCTTGTGCCAGAGCCGGGAGGTCGTTGTAGGGAATGATCTCATAGCCCGGCATGAAGGGGCCAAAGCCTTCGAAGCTGCTCGGATCGGTGGAGGAAGATATCGCCCCCAGGGTACGGCCCCAGAAGTTGCCTTCCACAAAGATGATCTTGGCCTGGTTGCTAGGCACTCCTTTGACGGTGTAGGCCCATTTGCGGGCCAGCTTAATGGCCGTTTCGCCCCCTTCTACCCCAGTATTCATGGGCAAGACTTTGTCGTAGCCCAGCAACTGGGTGAGGTATTGCTCATACGGCCCGAGCACATCGTTGTAAAAGGCCCGCGAGGTCAGCGTGAGCTGACTGGCCTGCTCGGTGAGCGCCTGCACGATACGAGGGTGGCAGTGCCCCTGATTGACCGCGCTGTAGGCCGAGAGAAAATCAAAATACCGCTTGCCCTCGGGGCTCCAGAGGTAGACGCCCTCCCCTCGCGACAGGACCACCGGTAGAGGATGATAATTGTGAGCGCCATATCGATCTTCCAACTGTATCGCTTCTTGAGAACCGAGGCCAGAAGTAGTGGGTAGCATATTAATCTTGATTCAGGTGAAAAATGAGCCTGGAAGATAGCATAAATGCGCGAGGAGACCCGAGGAAATTTTCCCTATATCTGTCTGTCTCACTCCTGGGTGAGGAGCAGGGCATCTTGTACCGAGCCGCTCACCTCCAGGGTATCGGCGCGGTTGATGGCGTTGACCATCTTGAAATTGAAGATGATGTTGACGGCCTTGCGCTCCCAGTCCAGCCGGATGATCTGACTACGACCGGAAACGGCGTCGTAGGAGCGCTGCTCATCGAGGACCAAGATGCCACGGCAGGGTTTGAGGCCATCGGCGGTGTCGGGTGAGAAAAAGCCCGTACCAATGGTCCGTTGCCCTGGCGAGCGCATCACCAAGGAAAAGCCAATGTCGCTTTCGCGCAGCAAATGGGCTTGTACCACATCTTCGTCCTCTTCTTCGCGGTAGTCATATAGGGCATCCACAGGTTCGGTGTAGGATTGATTACCCACTTTGACTAAGATGCGGCCACTGCCCGGCAAAGGGATATCTTCGCCACGACAGCCCACGATCAAGAGCAACGCAAGGACCAGCCAGAGAATGAGGTAGGGTTGTTTCATTACCGATTGGAAAAGTTTGATATGGTCAAAAATAGCGTAAAACACCCGGTATGCCAAGCATGGCTAGATCAGTGAGGCCAACCGGGCCTATCGGTGATAGGTGTCAGCGCCGTTTTTCCCTACCAAACGAGAGCGGAGAATAGGGGGAATTGAGACAGGATCGAGCAAAGCTCAATCGAAGGAGGTATCCCCCTTGAGGAGGACACAGGGGGTAATTCGCAACCTATGATGAAGCGTTTTTTCTGATAATCAGAGCTTTAGTAACGATCCAAAAATAAGTAATGCCGCTACGCTTGATCCTTCGCACCATGGCTGCGTCAGAAAAACCTTCCTTAGCTCGCTAAGGTCGGCTTTTTATTCGAGCCTGGGGCCCTTTGTCCCAGCCTCTCATGGCCCTGGCACGAATTCTCTGCGCGAAATCGGCATGTTATTTTTCTCGCGTTACTTACAAAGGGGGGCGTAGCACTCGAAAACGAAATGGTCAGCACTTTTCTGGCAAGAAAAACTGGCTGTCCAGTGTCTCCGTATGTCGGACAGCCTTGGTGCCTTCGGAATGTGAAGTAATTGACCATTCGAAACTCGTGTAGAGTTTTTTCATGCCTCACCAGGTCTTCGGGCCTCATCAGCTCGTCGTTTTGGGGTCTCAATCGCAGACCTGAGGCCGTAGTCGGTCGACCAGGGCTTCGCGTTTGGCCTGTAAGCTATCTGCCGCCGCAGGCAAGCTATCGGCTTGCAGGGCCCAGGTACGCAGTTGTTGCCACTGAGCTTTTTGCTCTTCCGATAAAGCGGGATGCTGCTCCATGCAAGCGAGCAACGCTTGCTCTTGCGGCGTCAGGTGCTGGAGAAAATCCGCCTCTTCTCCCTCAGGCACGACCAACTCGCGGGCGGGCCTGCGTTCGCTGGCCTGGATAGGAGACTCCGGGCTCGGTGCATCTGGCCACAAGGTCGCGCCGATACCGATTAGCAGCGCAAGAGCCGCCGCCAGGCCCATCCACCCGATGGGTAGAGCCGGGCGACGATCCAGTCGCCGGGTGATGTGCTGCCACAGCCAGCCCGGAGCCCGATAGCGCGGCAGGCGATTGAGCCCTTGGTGCAGCGTCTCGGGGCGTAGCTCGTCGGGGGTAGGGCGATCCAGATCCTCAGCGATGCGATCCCAGAGATCTTTCGTGGGCTGATGGCTGGAGAGGCGGCGCAGGGCCTTTTGCAGGGTATGTCGGTTTGACTCGTTCATGCGCGTAAGCCTAAAGCGTTGATGGTGCGTTGCAGTTGGCGCTTGGCGTGGTAGAGCTGCGACTTGCTAGTGCCTACGCTGATCCCTAGCAGGGCGGCCACCTCTTTGTGGGCGTAGCCTTCGATCTCGATCAGGACAAATACCGATCGATAGCCGGGTGGCAGGGCTTGGATCGCTTGCTCCAGGTAAGCGGCGTCGAGGTGGTCGCCCCAATCGATCATCTCACGGGTATGGCTTTCTTCTAGAGGCTCCATCACGGGCTGTCGCCTCAGTTTTTTGTAGGCCGTGCGCACCACGATGGTTTTGATCCAGGCTCCGAGGGTGGACTCACGGCGAAAGCGATCCAGCCCTCGAAATACCGCCAAAAAGGCCTCTTGCAACACGTCGTGGGCCTGGTCGAAGTCGTTGGTGATGCGATAAGCCAGGGTGTACATGGCATCTTTGTAGCGATCATAGAGGGCCTTTTGTGCGCGGCGATCGCCTGCGATGCAGCCCTCCAGCAAAGCAAGTTCCGCTTCGCTGGGGGCATAGCTCGTCGATGGGGGGGGCTTGGCCATGATGTAAGGTGTCTGCGGGGTCGCGAAGGGTTGCATGCTGAGGCGGAAAGTTGAGGCGGCTTGCCGAGCCTCATGAGCCCCTCACTGAAGGAAGTTATAGGTTAGCCCGATGCTCAGAATGTGCTGAAATTGGGTCCGAGGGCCCGTGCCTCCGGTGGGGTTGCTCTCCTCATCGACGATGGTAAATCTGATGTCATCGTCATAGATCAGGTTGGTGGTAAAGGTGATGGCCAGCCAGTCGTTGACTTTGGCGGTGGTGAGGGTTTCCCAGTTGACGTCGATGTTGCCAAAGTTTTCGAGGTAGTTGGCAAAGAAGTTGGCCGTGGTAGAAAAGGTAATGTTTTCGGCGATGACCTGGCGCAACTTCAGGGTCAGGTTGGACCCCAGCTCGTAGCGCACCTGAGGAGCTACGCTATCACCTTCAGGAATGGGAATGTAGGTGCTGCGAAAGCGCTCGTCGGTTACGATGGTTATCTTAGAGTTGACCGGCGAATAATAGAGGCTGATATCTTTGGCCGGCTTGTAATCGATCCCCACCCCAAAGTTGAGGTAGGCGGGCGAGAGAAAGTCCGAGATGGTATCAGTCGGAGGGGCGGTCGGGCGATCAGCGTTGACCGTAAAGCCCGGGGCAAACTGGGTGCGGAAATTGAGGTTGGTAGCGATCAACAGATTTTTCTGGATGCGATAGCCATATTTGGAGGTAAACTCGATGCGGTCTTCATTTTTGATGAAGGGCACACTATCCACCGGGCCGCTGCCCTGGCGAATCAGGCCATAGGCCATGTTGAGGTCGTTTTCCCAGCTGTTTTTATCTCGGGAGTAATTGACGAAGACGTTGATGCGCGCTAGCAACGACTGAGAAGGCAAGCCCCCTGCCTGCCAGTAATCGCTGTAGCCCGTGTTGGTAAACCCTAGGGAAATCACCCCTCCTTTGTCCCAGTAAGAGGTATCTGTAGGGGCATCTTGGGCCATCAGGCCTGAAGCTAAGCCGAGTAGAAAGAAAAAGCTGAGAAGTTGTCGCATGATCAAAATGGTTAAGTAGCAATTTGGGTTGATAGACCATGCCCGACGATGCGGCGCGAGCACCGGGCACTAATACAGAGTTTTGGACAATTCGAGGAATTAGACGGGGCAGAAAGGTAGGGGTCACAAGTGTTTTCTTCAAATGGCTCACATCAATTGAGACATAAGCTCCTCAGACGACTGCCAATCGGCCCCTCGTCGGCTGAGCGACGAATCATCACGTGTAAGCCGAAAATGCCACTCCCGCTAGGCATGAGTTGAGCGGTTCAAAGTTCAAGGTTGAAAGTTCAAGGTTCAAAGTAAAGATAGCCGCTGGGTGCGGCCACGGAGTGAGCCAATATGAACAGGGGCTGACCAAAGTACCTGATACCCTTATATGGTGGTGGCGTCGATAGGGAGTTGGCTCGCTGGGGGCTACTGACTATCAAGGCTTCCAGCAGGCTCAACTCCCAGTTGGAGCCACGACCCCTTATACCTTATTCCCTATTCCCTTATACCCTTGACCGTTCATATAGGGGAGCTTTACTATTGTTTTTGATGGCATTTTTCTTCAACATTCTGCTTCTTTGTTGAGTTATCGCTAAGCAATTAAGCTGCATTCCATGGCTGAGACAACAAACGAACTCACGGGTAAACCTATCAAGCGATTTTTCCGATTGCTCTCCCTAGAGCGAAAGGAGATCAGTTACATTTACACCTATGCCATTTTCAATGGCTTGATCAACCTGACCCTGCCGTTGGGCATTCAGGCCATCCTCAACCTGACCTTGGCCAACGAGATTTCTTCCTCATGGGTGCTGCTCATTGTGATCGTCACCCTAGGCACCGCTGTCGCCGGGGCGATGACCATCATGCAGACGGCGATCACGGAGACCTTGCAGCAACGGATTTTTGCCCGGGCGAGCTTCGAATTTGCTTACCGCATCCCGCGTTTGAAGCTCGAAGCGCTGGCCGAGTACTATCCGCCTGAGCTGGTCAATCGGTTCTTTGACGTGATCAACGTGCAAAAAGGCTTGCCGAAGATCCTGATTGATTTCTCGACTGCCTTGTTGCAGATGATATTCGGGCTGATCCTGCTGTCTTTCTATCACCCTTTCTTCATCTTCTTTGGGTTTGGGCTGCTGTTCATCCTCGGGCTGATCATTCGCCTGACAGGGCCGCGCGGCATGAATACCAGCCTGGACGAATCAGAGTACAAATATCAGGTGGCTTACTGGTTGCAAGAGATTGCTCGCACCTTGAGTACGTTTAAGCTAGCTGGACAAACCGATGTGGCTCTGAAAAAAAACGACAAGCTGGTTAGTGGCTACCTCGAAGCCCGCAAAGAGCATTTCCGGGTTCTGATCGGGCAGTATGCCAGCATCGTGGGCTTCAAAACCATCGTAACCGCTGGGCTCCTGGTCCTAGGCTCGATTCTCTTGATTCAGCGGGAGATCAACCTGGGGCAGTTTGTCGCGTCAGAGATCATCATCATTTTGATTATCAACTCGGTAGAGAAGCTAGTCCTCAGTGCTGACACCGTCTACGATGTGCTGACGGCGGTAGAAAAAATGGGCAAAGTCACAGATATGCCCCTGGAGCGACACAGCGGGATTCCCTTCAAGCAAGTAGAGCAAAGCGGCGGGATGAAGCTTTCGATACGCGATCTGAGCTTTACCTATCCGAGTGAGTCGCAGCCTTCGCTGTACCATGTTTCGTTTGAGGCCAAGCCAGGAGAAAAGATTTGCATCGCTGGGTTCAACGGCTCGGGTAAAAACCTGCTACTCAACCTGATGTCGGGTCTTTATGAGCAGTATTCCGGCGTGGTGGCCTACAATGACATCCCTGCTGGTAACTTTGACCCCATCGACTTGCGGGCCTACATCGGCGATTGTTTGCTGCAAAAAAACCTCTTTCGAGGCAGCCTGCTCGACAACCTCACCATGGGTAAGCCTGAGATCACCCTTGAAAACGTGATGTGGGCCCTAGAGCGTCTCAATCTCAAGGATTATATCCTAGGACTCCCCCAAGGGTTGTACACCGAGATAATGCCAGAAAGCCCCCAGTTTCCCCCCAGTATTGTCCGCAAGCTCATCTTGGCCAAGTCCCTGGCCAAAGATCCGCATCTGCTCATCATCGAGGATTTCCTCTACATGCTCGACCGAGAAGATCGCAAAGCCATCGCTGATTTTCTCACTTGCTCAGAACTCAAAACCATGGTTATTGCCTCCAATGATGCCCTCATCGCCCAACGCTGCGACCGCGTAATCGTGCTCAGCCAAGGGGCGATCATTGATCAAGGTAAATTCGAGGACGTTCGACAGCGTCCTTACGCTAGTGATTTGTTTAATTTTCCGCTTTCAGATTGACAGTGAACAGTGATCAATGAACAGTGAACAGTGAACATTGAACAGTGATCAGTGATCAATGAATAGTGAGCAGAGAGCAGTGATCAATGAACAGTGGACAGAGAGCAGAGAGCAGTGAACAATGAGCAGTGAATAGTGGACAGTGAGCAGTGATCAATGAATAGTGAGCAGAGAGCAGTGATCAATGAATAGTGAGCAGAGAGCAGAGAGCAGTGATCAATGAACAGTGAATAGTGGACAGTGAGCAGTGAGCAGTGATCAATGAGCAGCGAGCAGTGAACAGTGATCAATGAACAGTGGACAGAGAGCAGTGATCAATGAACAGTGAATAGTGGACAGTGAGCAGTGAGCAGTGGACAATGAACAGTGAACATCGATATTTATCGCCATGCTGAATATTTCATCCGACTCCGTCGACCGAGACCTAGACTTGAGCCCATATGAGTCCTTCGACCAGATACTAGACATGCCCCTGGCGCGAAATCTTGCCTATTGGCTGGGGGGTGCATTATTGGCGTTTGTGTTGGTTTTGTTTATGCCTTGGACTCAGAATATCCAGGCTACTGGCAACCTCACTACTTTGCAGCCGAACGAGCGCCCCCAGACTATTCATTCGACCCTGGATGGTAGGATCGAAGCCTGGTACGTGAGTGAGGGCGATACCGTGAGTAAAGGTGATACCATCGTCTTCCTCTCTGAAATCAAGGACGAATACTTCGACCCGCGTCTGGTAGAGCGGACCGAAGATCAAGCCAAGGCCAAGGCTAATGCGGTGGAGGCGTATCGTGACAAAGCCAGTGCTCTGGCCCGTCAGATCCAAAATCTAAATGCGGCTATGGAGCTAAAAGTCAGCCAGTTGCAAAACAAAGTGCAGCAAGCTCGTCTCAAGGTCGTATCGGACAGCATCGACCTGATGCAGGCAGACGTGGCTCTTGATATTGCCGAGACGCAATTTCAGCGCTGGGATACCCTCTACAAGCGCGAGATCAAGTCGCGCACCGAATGGGAGGCCAAGCGCAACAAAGTACAGGAAGTACGTGCCAAGCGCGTGTCGCAAGCCAACAAGCTCGACATTGCTCGCAATGAGCTGACCAACGCTCGGATCGAGCTGCGCAACGTGCGCAACGAGTACGGCGAAAAAATCGCCAAAGCCGAGTCTGATCGCCAAAGTGCGATCTCGGCGGGGCAAGATGCCATGGCTTCGGTGGCCAAGCTCAAAAATCAAGTTTCGAACTACGAGCAGCGCGTACGCTTTCGCTACGTCCTTGCGCCCCAAGACGGCTTCGTCAACCGCGCCCTCAAGCCGGGTATCGGCGAAACAGTCAAAACTGGTGAGCCTATCGTGAATTTGTTGCCCTTGCAGTATCATTTGGCGGCGGAGATCTTCCTGCGTCCGATCGATCTGCCGCTGATTCGGCGGGGAGAAAAGGTACGCCTGGAGTTTGACGGCTGGCCCGCCATCGTCTTCTCGGGCTGGCCCAATGCGAGCTTTGGTACCTTTGGCGGTGTCGTTTACGCTGTCGAGACCAATATCAGCTCTAGCGGTAAGTATCGGGTGCTCATTGCCCCTGATCCCGAAGACGAGCCTTGGCCTGAATTGCTGCGCCCTGGTGCGGGTACCAATGGCTTTGCTCTGCTCGAAGATGTACCTCTCTGGTATGAACTATGGCGGCAGCTCAACGGCTTTCCTCCCAATTTCTATCAGACTAACAAACCCATCAAAAAAGATAAATCCGCGCCGACCTTGACCACCGAGCCGAAGAATAAGTAAATTGAGTTGCTAGGTAGCGGGGTTGGGAAGTGAAAAGTTGGGAAGTGAAAAGTGGAAAGTAAATATAGCCGCTTGGGCGGCCACTGAGTGAGCCAAGAGGAACTGAAGACACATACTGTACCTTACCACCTTATACCCTTATTTCCTTATACCCCTGACCG
>CAYVAP010000037.1:0-15133 GCA_964449365.1 uncultured Bacteroidia bacterium | reverse complement strand
ATCGCGGCTTGTGAGAAGTAATTCGGATCGCGAGACCGCTGCGCTGCGAGAAGCGAGACCGCTACGCTGCGAGAAGCGCGACCGCTGCGCTGCGAGAAGCGCGACAAGAAGATTACTCCAGTCACTGCTTCGCTTTGTACGGGACAAGCTCTCAACCACTTGCTCCGATCACCTGGATCACCTTCGACCACCAAGATCACCCAGCCCTGCTACTGATCATTGAACCTTGATCATTGACCACTGATACATGGCCAACGCCCTCACCATATCGAAAACCCGGAACGACCTCCCCCCCTACGTGGACTTCACCCGCTTGCGGGAGGAGGGCATCCAGCATCTGGAGAAGCTGTCGACCGCCCTGTGGACCGACTTCAACCTGCACGACCCTGGCATCACCTTCCTGGAGTTGCTGTGCTACGCCATCACCGATCTGGGCTATCGCAATGCCTTCGACACCGCCAAGCTGCTGGCGCGCGCGCCAGAGCGGCGGGCCGAAGCGGATAACAACTTTTTCTCCGCCGCCGAGCTGCTCACCTGCAACCCGGTCACCATCCTCGACTACCGCAAGCTGCTGCTCGACGTGCCGGGGGTGCGCAACGCCTGGCTGGAACCCGCCGAGGCGGGCGAAAGCGACTTTCCCGTCTACATCGACTTTCAGCGGGCAGGCCTCACCTACGACCCGCCCGGCGATGAGCCGACCTTGCTGCCCCTGCGGGGGCTGTACAAGGTCTGCCTGGAACTGGACCCCGAGACCGTGCGCGATGCCTGTGGCCACGAGTACCTCAGCAGCAGCCGCATCGTGGAAGAAGTGCGCCGGGTGCTGCATCAGCACCGCAACCTGGCCGAGGATTTCCTTGCCATCGAGGTGATGAAAGAAGAAGAAATCGCCGTCTGTGCCGATTTGGAACTCGACGCCTCCGCCGATCCTGAGGAGGTACTCACGGAGGTATACCTCAAGCTGGATACCTTTTTGTCGCCGCGCCTCACCTACCACCGCCTGCAAGACCTGCTGGCCAAGGGCAAAACCCCTGAGGAGATCTTCGCGGGGCGGCCCTTCCGCTACCAGCCCCTGCACCTGGAAGAGCTGATGGCCAGCGATCCGGACTGCCCGCCCGACGCCTTCGACCTGCGGCCCTACCATCCCGATAGCTTTGGCTTCATCGACACCGACGAGCTGGAAGCCCTGGAGATGCGCACCGTGTTGCACAGCTCTGACTTTTACCGACTCATCCTCGACGTGCCCGGCGTCAAGGCGGTCAAGAAGCTCTCCCTGATCAACTACATCAACGACCTGCCGCAGTCGCAGGGCGATCCCTGGTGCCTGCATCTTACCGACAAGCACAGCCCGGTGCTGAGCCTGAAGCATGCGCGCATCACCTTTTTCAAGCAAGATTTGCCCTTCCAGGCCGACCGCGAGCTGGTAGAGCAGCAGTTTTTGGAGCGCAAGGTGGCCCACACCAAAGCCAAACTGGCCCCGCATGAGCTAGACCTCGTGCCGCCGCCTGGCGAGTACGTCGACCTGGCCGATTACCCTTCCATCCAAAAAGACCTGCCGCAGGTGTACGGGGTAGGAGAGGCCGGACTGCCCGAAAGCGCCACCCCTGAGCGCAAGGGCCAGGCCAAGCAGCTCAAAGGCTACCTCACCTTCTTCGACCAGATCCTGGCCGACTACCTGGCTCAACTGTCGCACGTGCGCGATCTCTTTTCCCTGGAAAAAGAATGCAGCCGCGAGCCAAACGGACGCCGCCATACCTACTTCACCCAAGCTCTGACCGACCTGCCCGACGCCGCCGAGATCATCCGTAATTACCGCCCCTGCGACAGCGCCCTGGCCGGGGAGGAGCTGCCCATCGATTATCCGCCCTACCTGCAACACATCAGCGAAAGCGAAGAAGCCTACCTGACGCGGCGCAACCGCTTCCTCGATCACCTGTTGGCCCGTTTTTCGGAAGACTTCACCGACTACGTGCTGCTGATGTACCAACTGCGCGGCAAGGGCGAGCAGCAGCGCGGCATCATCCAGGACAAGATCGATTTTCTGCGCAACTATCCGCAACTGAGCCGCGACCGGGGCAAAGCTTTCAACTACGCCCTACCCGGCCACACCTGGGACACCAACAATGTCTCGGGTTTCAAGCAGCGCGTGGCCAAGCTGCTGGGCATGGACGATGCCAGCCGCCGCCACTACAGCCACGCCCACGTGGTGCGGGTCGAGACGGGCTATCAGTGGGAGCTGTGGTTGGGCGAAGACCTGTTTTTGCGCAGCGTACCGCGCTACCCCAGCGAAGAGGCTGCCCAAGCTGCCTTTGACGCCGCCTGGAGCCGGGCCGCCAACGAAACCGCCTATTTCCGCTATCAGCAGGGCGAAGAGCATGGCTTCGCATTGGGCGACGCCACCGGCGAAACCCTGGCTGTGCATCCACAGCCTTACGACAGCGCTGAAGCGCGCGAAGCCGCCCGCTGGCAACTCATCGCCTGGGTGCGCAGCAACGGCATCCCTTTGCAAGTGGAGGCCGCCACCGAGTGCTTTTTCTACGAAATCTACCGTCAGGCCGACGATGGCCCCTGGCTGCGGGCGACGCAAGGCCACGAAAAGGCAAGCGAAGCCCAAACGGCCTGGCAAGAGCAGGCCCTCCCGGCGGCGGGCGTGCTGTTGCACTTCGACAAGCTCGACCTGACTGAGGACGCATTTGCCTTCCGCCTGCTCGACTCCGAAGATACCGAACTGGCTCGCACGGTGCAGAGCTACGCCACTGCCGCCGAGCGCGACCTGCGCCGCCGCGAGCTATTTTACTGCCTCAACGCTGGGCAAGCCATTTGCCATACCCCTGGTACGCCAGGCACCTTCCGCTTTGCCCTGATGGCACCCGACGGCGAGACCGTCTGGTTGGAGTCGGCGCGTACCTTCAACCGCGTCCAAGCCGCCCGAGCTGCCTTCAACCGCTTCCTGCCCCTGGCGGGCAGTCGGGTCTATTATCACCTGATCGATGAGGCCGAGGGCGATTTGCCCTATGGCTTCGAAGTCTGGAACCGCCAAGGCGAGGTGATCGCCACCCATCCGCAGGGCTACGCCACAGCCTGCGAGCGCGACCTGGTGATCGATGCCATTTTGCACTTTTTGAGTAACGAACTGTGCCTCAAGCACGCCGCTGAGGAGGATGAGCGATGGCATTTTTGGGTGGAAGACGAAGCAGGCACCCGCTTGCTGGAGGGCATCGAAACCTTCGAGCAGGCGGCCAAAGCCGAGGCGGCCCTGCGCAAGCTGACCGAGTTGGCCCGCGAGATGGCCAATTATCATAAGCTGGATGAGCTGGAGGGCGATTGTCCTTTTGGGTTCGTGTTGCAAAATAAAGGCGAAGATTTTGCCACCCATCCGCGCCGCTACGAAAAAGCCGCTGAGCGCGACCGTGCCATCGAGAGTTTGCTGCTCTACTTCAGCGATGCCCAACCGGTCTGTGCATTGACGGGCGAACCGGGCCGCTATCGCTTTTGGTGGGGCGAGCCCGAGGAGGTCGAAACCGACCTGATCGTGCCGCTGCTGATCAGTGTGCGCGACGATTTTCCCGATCCCGACGAGGCCCGCTATGCCTGCGAAGAGCTGGCCAAGCTGGCCCGTGATCCGCGCCGCTTTGCCAGGCTCACCCAAGAGGATGAGCAATTCAGCTTCGAGCTGCGCAACCAGACCGGAGAGGTGGTGGCCCGCCACGCCTCGCTCGACGCGCCTGAGACGCCCCTGGCCTACGCCACCGAGGCCGAGCGCGACGCTATGATCGATCTGATCATGGTGCTGGCGGGCTACGAAACCTGCGCCCAGCGCATCATCAACCCCGAGGGAGCCTATTTTCCCACCTTGACCGACGAGGCTGGGCATCGCTTGTGGATTGGTACCGCCGTGGCCCCATCTGCTGAATCCGCTCAGGTTCAGGCCACGACCATCCAGGCTTTGGCCCAAGACCGCGCCCACTATCAACTGCTCGATCAGTTGGGGCAGCCTTGTCCTTACGGCTTTGCCCTGACCTCAGAAGGCATCACGGTGGCCCGGCATCCCCGGCAGTATTCTTCAGAGGCGGCCCGCGACCAAGCCATCGACGAGCTGCTGCGCTACCGGGATGCGCCCACCCAGGCGCTGGTGCTCCCCGCTACACCGCATCAATTCAGCTTTGAGATCGGCGGCAAAGATCAACTGGTTTGGCTGCGTGGGCCAGCCTTCGCAAGCGTGGAAGCCGCCGCCCTGGCCTGCGATGCCGCCCTGGTGCTGGCGGCCCAGCCTGATCGCTTTGGCATTGCCGCCGAAACCGAGGGCGAATACCTCCTCAGCCTCTACGACGCCGAGGGCGCGGTGGTCGCCACCCATCCCACAGAATTTGCCAGCCTGGAAGACGTCGAGAGCTATCTACAAACCCTGCTGCGGGTAGTCCAAACGCGGGGCCACGCCTACCAACTGCTCACCGAGAGCGAAGGGGTACGCTATCAGATCGAAGGGCCCGACTTGGGGCAGTGGCAGAGCGCCGGGCTCTTCGCCGATGAGGTCGAAGCCTTCGAGCAATTGGTGGTGGATCTGCCCCTCTTCGCAGCGCTAGACGCCCACCACATCGCCTGGGACGACGAAGCCTGCGACTACTACCTGACGGTGCAAGCCGAAGGCGAAACGCGGGCCATCTTCACCCCGCATCAAGCCGACATACCCTCGGCCCAGGCCCTGATCGAAAGCCTGCTGTCCTTTTTTCGCAGTCAGCAGGTGCCCTGCCTGACCACCGAACTGGCCTACCGCTATCAGGTGGAGATGGTCGGGCAGGCGGAGGAGCCGTTGCTACATATCCCTGGCAGCTTTGCCAGTGAAGCGGAAGCGAAGCAAGCCTACGCCGCTGTGATCGCCGCCGCCGATGGCGCGCCGTTGGTGATGGCGGGGCAAGCGCAGCGACCGATGGGGCAAGCGCACTTCCTGTTGCGCTACGAGAACGATCGTTGTCGCTTCAGCTTCACGCTGCACGGAGCCAATGGGGCCGTGCTGGCCCAGGCTCCCTGGCCCGGCTGGTTCGATAGTCGGCAGTTGATGCACGACTACCTGCAAGAAATCCAATGGATCGCCCGGGCTAAGCCCGTGCAAGTAGAGGTAGCGGGCAGCAGTTGTGGCCACTACGTACATCTGCCGCTGAGCGAAGGCAGCGCAAAAGAACGTGAGCGCATCAGCAGCCTGCGGCGCTATCCTACGGAGAATTGGGCCTGGGAGGCCGCTGCTCACCTGGCGCCTCTGCTGCGCGACCCGGCCCGTTGGGAGGCTGATCAGCCCCAAGCGGGCTCCCTGCGCCTGAGCGGACCCGAGGGGCAGCCCCTGATGGAGGGATCGAGCACCTTCACGGTGAGCGATCTGTTGGGTTGGCTGGACACGGTCGAGGCCCCTGCGCCTGGGCTGACGCGCTTGCCGGTGGCCTACCACGCCGAACTGCGGCGCGAGGCAGACGGCGCGGTGCTGCTGCGTAGCTCGGAGGGCGTCCCCGCCTGGTGGGCGCGCTCGGTGGCGTTTTTTCCAGCCACGGAAGCGGGGCGCGAAGTACTGGAGCAATTGGCTATCGAGATGGCGCGACACATCAGCCAGCAAGTACGGCGCAGCCAGTTGGGCAGCTACGTGGTGGCGCAAGGCAATGGTTGCGGATTTCGCTGGACCTTCACGCCGTCGGATGCCCCATCCGCTCCCTCGATCACCCTGGAATCGGTGCGGCGGTACCCTACTTCCGGCCGCGCGGAAGAAGCCCTGGCTCGCACCCTGCAACTGGCGACGCTGGCCCGCAATCGGCTGATTTTGGCTGAAGCAGAGGGCTATCGCCTGCGCATCGTCGATCAGGAGGCCGAAAACAAAGCCTGGGAGCAGGCTAACTTGCTCTATGAGCGGGCGCTGGATGCGGTCGCACGAGATGATGCCGAAAACAAGGACAAATTTCAATTTCAGGCCGTGGTGTCTGAGGCTTGCGCATCTCGCAGCCGCTTACGCCTGATCTTTCAGGAGGAAGAAAAAGCGGAAGAAGAGACCTCCCCTGAGCAGGAAGAAGAACAAAAGGAAGAGCAGAAACCGTCCAAATACCTGGAGGTGGCTCACTATCCGGGATGGCTGGATTCGGTCGCTGCGGGCGAGGCCATGGAAGCAGAGATTCGCCGCCTAGCTGATGACGAAGGCTTTCACGTGTTGGAGCATCTGCTGTTGCGCCCCCGCGATCGGGGCATGGCCCGGACCTGGTACGTGGCCTGGGAGCAGGCGGCGGAGGGCGAGGGGTTGGGTTGGCAGTTACGGACCGCCGCGAGTGAGCCCAGCCAGGAAAAAGCCCGGGCAACTCTGCAAGCCTTACTCAGGGCGATCACGGGAGAGGGTGAAGGAATTTGTAAAATCGATCCCTTGCCTCCTAAGCCTGAAAAAGACGCTGAAAATCATCCTCCTCCCAAGCCACCTGAACCTCAGTGCTACGACTGGGATCAGAAATGCCACAGCTTTGCCATTCGCGTCACGGTCGAGGAAGAGGAGACTGGTAAGACCAAAGAAGTCATCTTCGACAACCAAACCGCCTACCTCGACGCGGTAGAGCGCGACGAAGCCATAGAGCAACTGAAAAGTGCGGCTCAACAGATTCAAGTGGGTGAATATGACCGCGAAGCGATCAGCGAGCCTTACGTCGGTGCCTATCAGGCCGACGACGATCCGCGCTTGATACCGGATGGCTTTCTGCCCATTCAGGTAGAAAACCAGAGCCAGCTCGACGGCGAAGCGCCTTGCCTCACGGGGGTAGATCCTTATTCTTTCCGCCTGACGCTGGTGTTTCCCTACTGGCCCAGCCGTTTTCGGGAGAATAACCTGGCCTTTCGTCGCTTTTGCGAGCGCACCATTCGCCTGGAGGCTCCCGCTCATCTGGCCGTGAAAATCTGCTGGCTGGATGCTCGCCAACTGCGAGCCTTCGAGACCAAATATCGCCGATGGCTGGCCCAGCAAGCCCTGGCGGCCAGCACCTACGAACCCTGCGAGCGCACCCAGGCGCTCAACGATCTGCTGGCCTTTTTGCCCACCATGAACAACCGCTATCCCCAGGCCACGCTACATGACTGCGAAGAAAGCGGCCCGGAGGATAATCCCCTGATCCTCAATTCGACATCCCTAGGTACCGCCAATAACTGATCTTATGCCTGCCAACACACTTTTTACGGAGGGCTTTCGCTACCCTTATTTCGAGCCCAATCAGGTGCTCAAGCACAGTGATTTGAATAAAATCAGCGCTTACCTCAGCCAGCAGCAGCGCAGCTCCCGGACGCATCTGATCGGGATGGGCATCGTTGGTGGGCTGGAACTGACCTACCAGGCGACCACCCATGCGATCCATCTGAGCGATGGGGTAGGGCTTAGTTCGGAGGGGTATCTCTTCGCATGGGAAGGGCAGACCTTCACGCACTATCGGTCGGTGGAGATCGATCGGTTTCGCTTCCAAGCGGGCGAATGGATGGAGGCAAGCCCCCAACTTTCGCCCTCGAACCTCAAGGTGCCGCTCTTCGAATTGGGCACCGCTGACGAAACCTCGGCCACGGATCAGGGCTGGCTGCCCTTGTCGGAGGGCGACTCCGCAGGGGGGCTGAGCCCAGCGGATTTTCTGGCGGATAAGATCGGCCTGCTGCTGATCGAGCCCCTCAGCGAGCGCCGCGACTCTTGTCTGGTCGATTGCGACGACAAAGGCCGGGACATCAGCTATCGTCTACGGGTGCTGATGCTGCCCCGCACGGGGGAAGAGGGGCTCAGCGCCCAGGCATTGCTCGAAGAAGCTTACCCCACAGGCGATCTGCCTTCGGTTTGGGGCAGCGATACTGCGTTGCAGGAGGCCTTTCACGGTTGGTACCATACCAGCCGGGTGGAGATGCAGCGCTTTGGGCCAGCTAATTTCGTGGAGGGGAGCAATCAACTACAGCGGGTGGACGACGTGGACTTGACCCAGATCAAGCAACTGGGCGATTACCTGCGTGGCTATTACGCGGTGTGTCGGCAGGCCATCGGCGATTTGAGCGAGGCGCTCAACCAGCTTCATCGCCTGTTTTCGCCGTTTTTTACCCCTATGCAGGTGGAAAATGGCTACTTCAATGGGTTGAGCGCGGACTTGCAGGCGATGCTCGACCAGATCGTGCCCGCCGCTTATCGCAATCCCGATGGAGAAAGCGAAATGGTGGTCAGCCATCCGGAGGACCAGTTGGCCTTGCAGTATTTTTACGATTACTTGCTGGACCTGATCGCAGCCTACGACGAGTTGCGCGAAGTCGCTTTCGACCTGATGGCCGATTGTCCGCCCGACCTCAATCGGTTTCCCAAGTACCTGATGCTGGGACCGGTGATCGACGCGGGCGAGGTTTGCGATCCGCCCTCGATCTACCGCAGCCACTTCGTGCAGCCGCCGATCTACAACGAAAACCGCCGCCGATTGGCGGAGGTGAAGCACCTGCACGAGCGCCTGCGCCGGATGGCGCAGCGGGGAGCAGAAGCGGCGTTTACCTTGCTACCCTATCCTCAAACCCCCGTCAAACTCACCCCCAGCCAGGGACGCATGGCTCCGTTGAGTGAGCGCGCCATTCCATTTTATCATCGCTATCCGCAGCTTTATCGGCACTGGAGCTATGATCATGGTCGCAAGGGGCGGGCGGCTACCATTCCGAGCTATTTCAAGCCCGAGGGAGCAGAGCCTTCAGATCGTGAATGGCGGCACAACATCGACCAGTATCCCTTCTTTCGGGTGGAGGGGCATATTGGGCGCGACATGGGAGAAGCCATCGAAGCCATCGTGCGCTACCAGCAGACTTACAATTTACCCTTCGATGTGATCGCCCTCCAATTGGCCGCGAAAGGCAGCCGAGAGCAAGTAAGGTTGAATGGGCAATTCGATGACCTGGAGATCGAATACGGGAAGCTCGTCACCGAATTCGGGACCCGATTTAGGTGGTACACCAAGTGGTTCTACGCAGCCAATTTCAATAACCCCCTGGTGGTAGAGATCTACAACCTGCTGTTCCAAAATGGTGAACCAGTCAAGCTGCGCGATTTGGCCTTTCCCAGTGAAGCCCAAGATCCCGATGAACTTACCGGCGGGAGTCGCTCCTTTTTTAGCTACATCTTGTGGCTGGCGCAGTCCCCTGACAATTATCACTGGGTACGGAATGACCAAGCGTACGGACTATTTCTGTTTGACGCTGACGTTACCGGTCCGTTGATCCTGACCGACCTTGAGAACATAGAAAGGCCCATCGCCAGGGTGGCTCTCGAAGCAGCTATTACCCTAGATGCCCCCCCCACGGAAGAAGAAGAACAAGCCTTGGAGGCAGATTTACGGGCCATCATCGAGCGGCTGGCCAGTTCCTTCAGCGGGGTCCGAGCGCCTCGATTTCGGTCGATAGACAATGTCGATGGCAACGGCAAACGCTTGGCCATTGGTTTCTGGAACACAGCTGCTGAAGAGGGGGAACCGGCTGAGTATCTCAGCGAGACGATCGATGACCTCGAAGTCCAAATACCCTTGGTGCTGCATAGCAGCGAGGTCTACGCCAACGACCTGGAACTGCGTAAGGATTACCCTGAGTTCGAGACGCTGTATCGGTTGTTGCAAGAAGAGGATTCGAGTGTAGCCAGTCAGATCAACTACTACGGTTTTATGACGCTGGCTCGGGCTTATCGCGATCGGCTAGATCAGCTTTTGACCCTGAATACCTTTCATGGTTTCGCGGCGGAGCATCCAGGGATGGAGCATCTAGCTGGGGTACCAGCTGGAGGTACCTTGATCCTGGTCTATGCCGGGGAAGAGGAATTGCTGACTCATAGCAACCAGGACGCCTTTGGTATTAGGGCCAACGAAGCGCTGGTCACGCGCGAGTTGGTTGGCTCACTGCTGAATCAATTGGTCTTGCCCGCTGGCTTATCGGCTAGCAGTAGCAATAGCCACAGTCGGGTAGTGGCAGATTTTGCGCTGCCCTACCGTTGCAGCAGCGATGGGCTCAACGTGGCCTACGTGATTACGCCCCAGAAGCCCATCATTTTGCTCGACCGCATGGTGTTTTGCAAAGGGGCCGCGCCTTCTACTTTTATTCTCGACCCCCCAGGTGGCAACGTGAGTGGCGTAGGGGTAGTGAGTGATGCCAACGGACAACCAGCCTTTGCCCCTTCTTTGGATGAAGTGGAGCCTGGCCTGATCACCTTCACTTACGTGGTCAATAACACTTATGACACCCTCACGGTGCGGGTGTATCCCGCTCCCAATCTCGATGTTTCGCTGGCTCAAACAGCGTTTTGTGTCGAGGATGAACCCATCACCCTGTCTCTCGCTCCTTCTCTAGAAGCCGAAAACCTCGAGCTGGAGCGGGTGCTGATCGACGGGGCTGCCATCAACCAGTTCAACCCTCAAAATTACGCGGAGCAGGATCTGCCCACGGATGTAATCGTTCAATTAGTACTGCGAGATCGGCGTAGTGGCTGCCAAGGCACCACCGAGCGTACCCTGACGGTATACCCCATGCCTGATGCGGGTTTTGGCTTCAGTCAAGCTCCGCAAAATGGCGGATTTTGCATCGACGCTAACGTAGTCAATCTGATTCCCAACCGTCTGGATGAAAGCGTGAGCTTCACGGTGATCTATCCCGACGGCCAAGTAAGGAACGAACCATTGATCGATATGAGCCTGTTAGGCAAGATCACCAGCTCGACCACGGTGACCATCGATCATCTGGCGCGGTACAGCAACGGGGCAACTTGTGCCGCTTCTACTCGCCAAACTGTGACCATCTTTCCTCTGCCTGACGCTGGTTTCACGCTCGCTAGTGGTCAGAATGAAAATGGGGGCTACGAGTTTTGTGCCAATGATGAGCCGGTGGCCATTCAAGGGGCTAATTCGGGCGACTCGTTCGAATTGTATGGTCCAAATGGAGACCTGCTTAGCAGCGGTGTTTTGAGCAACCCTTGGCGTTTTTCGCCTGCCGATGCCTTCCCAAGTGGAATATCTCAAGCTCAGAACTTCACGCTGACCCGGGTGGTGCCCGGACAAGGCGGCTGCGAAGGAAGATTTTCCCACCGCATGACGGTATATCCTGTCGCCCAGCCAGGCAATTTCGAATTGGAAGCCCCCCTGCCGGAGGAAGGGAACAGCACCTTTGACGTGTTCATCAATAATGTAGCGAGCAATGGGAGCAATCGCTGGGAGTTTACCCTGCCCCCTACCAGTGGACCCAGCTTCACTGGCAATAGCGGAGTGGCCACTTATCAGTACCAGACCCCCGATACTCCCAATGGAATCCCTATCGATAGCGATATTGAAGTGACCCTGACCATAACTCCACGAGAAGGAGGCTGCGATAGCATACCGACGGTGAATACCGTCTCTGTGCCTTTTGGCAACCGAGGAACACAACTGCGTTGGGTCGATCAAGAAGTGCCCCGGAATTTGTTTGACGGAGCGACATTCTTCAGTAGTGGGTTGGGCAATAGCTCGCAGTACTTCCTCGAAGCTTTGCCATTACCTAGCGAGGTTGGCAGCGTAAGGATTCGCCACACCTCTCCCGATGGCGTAGAGACGGATAGTGGTTTCCTGAGCAGTGCGCCGTATCGACTTGATTTGCCCCAGCGGCCAGAGGTTGGCCAGCACCGAGTCGTGGTTACCACCTTTGCCGAAGCCAATGGTATTGGGCGAGAGGGTATATTGTACCAGATTACTTTCA
This sequence comes from uncultured Bacteroidia bacterium, assembly GCA_964449365.1. Classification (GTDB taxonomy): domain Bacteria; phylum Bacteroidota; class Bacteroidia; order J057; family J057; genus CAYVAP01. The sequence goes on along the minus strand of CAYVAP010000037.1, from coordinate 3,418 downwards.
ACGTAACATCGAATGCAGTTGCCAGGGGAGTTGAGAGCGAAGAAGATAGCAAAGAAGATAGCAATACTACCCCCCCCGCCCCCCTCCTCAACCAGCGCGCTGCTGCGCGCCGTCAGCAGCTCGACGACCTCAGCCAGGACAACAGCTCCCTGGCCAACAGCAAGTCCTACAAGCAGGCGCAGCTTTTCCTGATGCTGCCCATCGACGCGGCGGAGGAAGATCTGCTCAAGCAAGCCCAGGAGGCCGCCGAAAAGCTGATCAACTCTTACCAACGCGCCAATGAAGCCAATCAGCCCGCGTACGCCTCGGCGCTGACCCTGGTGCTGCAAGCCACCATGGATCGGTTGCTGATGCAGGGCGAGGTGTCCGAGGCCGCCCAGGAAACCTTCGCCCAACTCAACGAGCGCCTCGCCAAAGCCGAGCTAGACCCCAAGCCCATCCAGCGCGGCTGGGCGCGCAAAGCCCTGGAAGCCGCCTTCGATAGCAAGCAGATCAAAGCGGTGGAGAAGCTGCTGTAGTGGGTGATTTGAAATTCGTGATTTGAAATTCGTGATTCGAAATTCGCAATTCGTAATTCTGTTCGGAATCTCATGGGTTGATGGGCTGATGGAGATGGAGAAGCTGGTGGGGCCAATTTGTTCATTTGGAAAGCATCAGGGGAGAAAGGAAAGGAGCATAGCAGAAGCGTCCCCTCATGACCTTTGCTTCATTCAAACAATCAACCATTCCACGCATGCACCTGATCGATCGCCAAATCATCACCCTCGACTACCGGGGGAGCAGCCGCGAAGCCGAAGCGGTGCAGGAGCAGTTGCGGCAACTGCTGACGGAGGAGGTGAATCCTGCGCTGGAGCGGCTCTTTGATCAGTACGCAGGGACGGGCACGGTGCTGCGCCTGGATCGGCTGGAGGTGGAGCTGCCGCCCTTCACGCCCGGGGAGCTGAGTCGAAGCTGGGTGCAGGCGGTGGTGGATAGCTGCGAATCGGCCCTGCGCCAGGCCACAGGCCAAGGGTCGACGGAGCGCGACGCCTTCGCAGCGGCTCAGCCTGAGGGGGAGACTCCCGAGGCCGAAACCCTCACCCTGGCCCAAGCGCATCTGCGCAGCCTGCGGCATTTTTTGCGACACGGCTCCCTGCCCTGGTGGGCGCGGCCGGTGGCCTGGGCAGAATTGGAACGAGCCTCCTTGGCGGCGCTGGAAGCCTCGACCGTGGCGCAAAGCGCCCTGCGTTCGCTGTTGCAAGGCTCCGCCCCCGCGCGGGAGCGCCTGCGGCAGCATGCCACGCCCGCGCATTGGCCCCGCTGGGTGAGTGCCCTGTGGCCCGAGACCGCTTCTTTGCTTTTGCTGGGCGAAGCGGCCCTGTCCCGCTGGCTGAACGAGGCCGAAGGGCCGATCAGGCCAAGCGGCCTGGCCCGTCAGGTGCGCGGCTGGGTGAGCGAGCCAGAGCAATGGGCGCAGACCTCGGCGGCGCAGCGCTACCCGCAGATGCTGCGTGTCGCGCTATCGGCTGAGCTTTGGCAGGCCGAGACGACCGAGGCCTTGACCCTTTGGCAGCGTTTGCTGGCGCAAATGGACGCCCTCGCCTCAGGCGCGGAGCAGGCTGCCTTTTGGCAGGCCATGCGCAGCTGGCGCGATGCGCAGTTGCTGCCGCGCTTGGAAAAGCGCTTTGGGCGATCCTCAGGCTGGGCGGAATGGCTGGATACGCCCGAAAGCGGGCAGACTTCGAGCGCCGAACATCCGGGAGAGGATTCCTCTGTGCAACCGGTGTCATCCCCATCCGAAGCAGGAGGCGATTTGCCCCAAGACGAATCCCCGTCCTCTGAGACCGAAGCCGACTCTGCCAGCCCCAGCCTTCCCTGGGACGACTTCCCGCTGGGGCTCTCTGACCTGCCGCCGGGGGTGCAGATTCTGGTACACGGTCAGGCCATCGGAGGGAATGAGGCCAGTGATCCGCCGCTGGCAAAGTCGCCGCTCGACGCGGGGGAGGAACTACCCCCTCCCCCGCTTTTTCCTAGGCAGGATCTGCCCGTCGGCACCGAAATCGCCGTGTACCAGGCCGGGCTGGTGCTGCTGCATCCCTTTTTGCCCACCTACCTGGCGGCGGTGGGCCTGACCCGCGCGCGCGCCTTCGTGGATGAAGCCGCGCAGGCCCAAGCCTTGTCCCTGCTGGCCTACCTGGCCACTGGCCAGACCGATGCGCCCGAATACGACCTCGTCTTGCCCAAGCTGCTCTGCGGTTGGCCCTTGGCCCAGCCTGTGCCGCTTTGGGAGACCCTGCCCGCTAAGGCGCTAGCCGAAGGTGACCACCTGCTGCAAACCGCCCTTGACCACTGGGGAGCCCTCGGTCGCGTGGGACCCGACAGCTTGCGCGAAGGCTTTTTGCAGCGCCCTGGCAAGCTGCGCCGCCACGACCACGGCTGGCAACTGCACGTCGAACCCCAAACCCTCGACGTGCTGCTCGATCGCCTGCCCTGGGGGCTCAGCACGGTGTATTTCCCGTGGATGGAGGGAGTGCTGACGGTCTACTGGCGGTAGGTTGATTCGGAATTCGAGATTCGGAATTCGTAATTGGGGGCGCTCCATTCAATCAATCAAAAATACAACCAATCAAAAATTCAACCATTTTTCCGTGAAAGCTGCTGAAAGCCATACTACTCAAACCCATCACCGCCCTCAGGAGGCGAGGCAGGGGCCGTTTTTTCGGGAGGATGGGCATGACCAGGCTTTCTTCGGGGGAAGTCAGACGGTCGGCGCGGCTGAGCCATTTTTTGGGGGAGGAATTCAAGCCAAGCCCACTCTTGGTCAGCCCAAGGACCGCTACGAGCAAGAAGCGGACCGCACGGCCGATGAGGTGGTGCAGCGCCTGAGTCAATCAGAAGGCCCGGATGCTGCGGCTAACGAGGCACTCGCCGTTATCCCGGTTGCCCCGGCCATCACGCCGGTGCAGCGCAAGTGCGCCACCTGCGAAGCGGAGCTGGACGAGGGCCATGAGGAGGGTTCGGCGGAAGAACCCCTGCAGCGCAAGCCGGCCTTCGACGGGGGCGATACACCGCCGGAGGAAGAGGGGACAGTGCAGCGCAAATGTGCGGCTTGTGCGGAGAAGGAGCGGTTGCAGGCTCAAAGCGAGGCGGTACCCACTCCCGCTGAGGACCTGGAAAGCCGCCTTGCTGCCACCAAAGGCGGAGGGAGCCATTTGCCCGAAGACACCCGCAACCAAATGGAAGGGGCCATGGGCGCGGACTTCTCTGGGGTGCGGGTGCATACCGATCACTCCGCCGTGCAGATGAGTCAGGAGCTAGGCGCGCAAGCATTTACCCACGGCTCGGACGTGTACTTCAACGCCGGGAAGTATGATGCGGAGAGTCGGGAAGGACAGCATCTGCTGGCGCATGAGCTGACGCATGTGGTGCAGCAGGGGGG
>CAYVAP010000036.1:0-15172 GCA_964449365.1 uncultured Bacteroidia bacterium | reverse complement strand
GCTACACCCGAAACACCTTCATCACTTCATCGCCCAGGTGGTTGATGACCTTGACGGCGATGCGGCCATGGCGCGGTCGATCGAAGGGGCGGGAAGTGTCGCTGTGCAGGGTTTCCCAGGCTTCTGCGTCGATCTCGGCCTTGAGGGTGGTTTTGAGGGATTTGTAGGGATCGTTGGCCCCGAGGAAGTAGGCATGGCGCACGAAGAAGCTTTGCTCGTTGTAGTCGGTATCGACAAACCAGCAGGCGATGCCGTCGGCGTCGTCGCTGCGGACTTCGCCGGTCTGGGGGTGAAAGACATCCACGCCGTTGACGCGCACCTGTATCTGCCCGTCCTCGGTGTCGAGCAGGTCGATGTCGGGCTCGCCAAAGATCACGAAGAGGTTGCCCGCGCCAGTGTTTTTGAGGTCCTCGGCCATGTGCAGGTCGGCGTTCATGCGGGCACGCAGCACGGCGATACGGCCCAGCTTGTCGAAGCCCGTACAGGCCGCTTCGTAGCTGAAGGCGCAGCTCACCAGCACGTCAAAGCCCGCGTCGGCGCACTCCCGGGCGGCGGCCACCAGGTCGGGCTGGTTCACGGTGCCAAACTCCGGCCCGATGAAGATGCCTGCCCGGCGGGTCGTCTCCCCCTGCTGGTACTTGCCTTCGGCGCAGATGTAGTGGCCCGGCCAGGGCTCCAGGCTATCAAATTGGATTTTGTCTGCCTTGTGGGCCTGCTGCACCCCGGCCGTGCGCAAGTTCTCCAGGATGAGCTGCACGAAGCTCTGCTGCTCCCGGTACTCAGCCGCCGATTCTTGAGCCAGGGGATCGATCAGCTCGTCGTTTTCATCCACGCCCAGCATGCGGTGGGGAGAGAGGCTCTCCACCGTGAAGGGCCCCGCCACGCGCACGGTCTTTTTGTCTTCGTGGGGCTGGTCGTAGAGGTATTCGTAGTCGGCCTTGGCGGCGATGGAGGCGTCGATCTCCCGTTGGCGGGCGATGCGCTGCTGCCACCAGGCAGCGTGAGCCTGTTTGGCGGCTTCGGGCCAGTGGGCTTCCGCTTCGCGGGGGATTTCCCACTCTTCCCATGACTGGCCCAAGGCCTCATTCAACTGCTGGCGCAGCGGCTCCAGCTTCGCCTGAAACTGCTCCCAGATCACGTCGATCTCGGCATTGTTGGCGATGGACTTGAGGGTGATGTGGGGCACCCGCGCATAGACAAAGCCCTGCCGCAGGTCGCCGTGGGTGGGCTGGGTCGAGGGCGCTTTACGGCTCAGCTCAGCTTCCTTTTGCTGCCCCTCGGGGCTGTCGGCCAGCAGGTAGTAGGGATAGCGCCCGCCCATCAGCCGAGCCCGCGCCAGCGCCAGCGCCACCCGCGAGGTGTCGATGGTGATCCAGCGGCGGCCCCATTGCTCCGCCACGTAGGCCGTGGTGCCCGAGCCGCAGGTGGGGTCGAGCACCAGGTCGCCAGGGTCGGTGGCCATGAGGAGGCAGCGTCCAATTACTTTTGTGCTCGTTTGGACTATGTAATCCTTCTGGCTAAAGCTTGCAAAAGTATCATCCCAGATATTGGTAATGGTTACGTATGGAAAGTCATATAGCTTTAGTTTATAGAATAGAGTTTTCCCAGTTGGTTGAAGTCTATCAGCCGCAGTTAAGCGATTAAAACCTTCAAGATGGGTTTTCCAGAACTGCTTACCTGGCTTGTATTTTTCTCCTTCAAACAAGACAGGGAAGTTACCAGGGGGCCTTTGCGAGGTAGTAGGGCTTAGTCGAAATACCTCCTTTATCTTCGAGGAATCCTTTAATTCTTCGGCTCTGATTTTACGTCGCTTTTCCCCGGGCAACTTTATCCAACTGTATGCATCTTGTGCAGTTTTCATGTCCAACTTATTTGTGAACATTTGGCGATATTTCACAAACTCTTTAGCTTTAGCATAGTGAAGAATATAATCCCCAGTGTTAGGTAATAAGGTTGCAGACTGGGCGGCAGTTTTCACAAATAGTATCTGACTCACAAAATTATCCTCCCCAAACACCTCATCCATCACCGCCCTGACCCGATGCACATTCTCATCCCCGATCTGCACGAAGATGGAGCCCGAGTCGGTGAGCAGGTCGCGGGCCACGGTGAGGCGGTCGCGCAGGTAGGTGAGGTAGGAGTGGATGCCGTCGCGCCAGGTATCGCGGAAGGCCTTCACCTGCTCGGGCTCGCGGGTGATGTGGTCAGCCTTGCCGTCTTTCACGTCGCGGCTCGTGGTGCTCCACTGGAAGTTGGAGTTGAATTTGATGCCGTAAGGCGGGTCGAGGTAGATGCACTGCACTTTGCCGCGCAGGGCTTCGCGCTCGGCCAGGGAGGCCATCACCTGCAAGGAGTCGCCCAGGATCATGCGGTTGGTCCAGTTGGCGTCGTGCTGGTAAAACTCAGTCTGGGCCTCGGGGTTGGGCAGGCCGTTGAAGTCGGCGAAAAGGTTGAGCTGGGCGGCCGGGTCTGCGGGGCGCTGGCTCTCGCGGCGCAGCTCGTCGATCAGCACCTTGGGGTGGATCTTTTCCTGGATATAGAGGGGGGGAGCCTGCGCGATGAGGTCGGACCAGTCTTGCTGGTCTTTGCCGCGCCAGACGAGTTGGGGGTCGAGGTCGCGGTTGCGCCGCAGGTAGGCCACCTGCACGGGCTGCTGTTCTTCCTCGGCCATGAGGGAGCGGTACTCAGCCGTGGGGATGTTTTTGCGGGTGGCTTCTTCGTGACGAAAAGCTTCGACGGACTTGGGGGGTTTTTCTTTTCTGGCCATGGGAAAGGTTGCTTATAACAAGGTTGGCGAGGGCTGGGTAGGGGTTTCCAGGTCGGCGGTTCGTCAGCTTATCCGGGGGAAGGGCTTGAGGGGGAAGGGGCCAGGTCCCGAATCATCTGGTCAAACTCGGCTTTGATTTTGGCCTGAAAATCCGCCTCAATCTGGTAAACTTCCCGCAGCTCGGCGAAGGCCCAGCGTCCGTGGCTCCCGAGGTGGTTGACGCCCGGTATCCAGTAGGTATCCATGGTTTCTTTTTTGCTTTTGGCGGCCTCGCCGCGAAAGCCTTTGATCTCCACCACCAGGTGTAGCAGGTCCTCCGGTCCGCGGCCATCGTCCAGCAGGACGATAAAGTCCGGGCGGTAGCGGTGAGGGTTCCCACCGTGCAAGTAGGGCACCTCGAAGCCGAGGTTGTGGTTTTTGACGTAGGCCTTCACCTGAGGGTGGGCCTCGGCTACGCGGCAAAATTCGGCTTCCCAGTCGCTGTCGAGGATCACCCAGTTGATGTGACACTTCTGCGGGTCGGTCTCCCAGCGATCGCGCTTGGAAGTAACGAAATTGACGTGGGTGGTCGAGCCGACCGGGTTGTAGGCATCGAGGATGGCCTTGATCTGACTTTCGCCCAGGTGCTGCCGGGTAATGGCGGCCGTGATGCGCTCACAGGCGAGGTCGGCCAGCTCCTGGTACATCAGCTGGGCCGGATAGGTCCCCCCCTGGCAGACCAGGTATTGGTCGAGCCACTGCTTGGCGATTCGCTTGAGCTGGCCAAAGAGGTGGAGATTGGGCTCGCCCCCGGGGTCGCGCCATTTGGTGGTAAGCAGCCGCTTGGTGAGTTCCATCAGCAGGGTGGAGCGGCGCATGTCGGCCAGGTGCTCGAGGTTGAGGTCCACGGCCTGGCCGATGATGCCCTGGTTGCGGGTAATGGAGGGGCCGACGAAGTCGGGGGTGAGGGTAAGCACGGATTCTTCGGAAAAGGAAGCCTGTAGCCTCGCCGGGGGCAGCTCTACCCGGTAGCCCGCCACCCGGGGGAAGCGGATGGCGAGGGCGCTGCGCTGTGGGTTGATGGCCTTGACCGAGATGGTTTCACGCGGGGGCTGCGGAGGGGCCACCACCGGCTTGGCGGTGAAGTCGAAGGGGATGCCCAGCACGTCGGCGTACTCCACGTTGAACAGGCCCGTTTCATTCAGCTCGTAAGACTGCCGCCGCAAGGCCCGCCCGATGACCTGCTCGCAGAGCAGTTGGGTGCCAAAGGCCCGCACGCCCAGCACGTGGGTGACGGTGTTGGCGTCCCAGCCTTCGGTGAGCATCGAGACCGAGACCACGCAGCGGATGGACTCGCCCAAACGGCCCGGTTTGCCCACGGTGTTCATCACCTCGCGCAGCAACTCCTGATCGCTGAGGTGTTGGCCGGCTTGTAGGTCGCCCGTTCGCTCGACGATCTCCCGCCGGAAGCGCTCGATCTCGTTGCCTGCCATCTCGCGGAAGTTCTGGTCCAGGGCTTCTCCCGACTCCAATTGTTCGCTGTCGATGAGCAGGGTGCGGGGACGGGCCAGTTGGTTGCCGTGCTCGTCATAGTTGCGGAAGTGCGCCAGGCGGCCATTGACCAGTTGGGTGGAGCCATCGTCCAGTTCTCGCTCAAAGCCAGCGATGAAGTCATAGACGAGCTTGGAGGTGGAGGTGTTGTTGCAGACGATGATAAAGCAGGGGGGCACGCTGAGGTGGGCCTGCTGCCAGAGGTCGAAGGTTTTTTCGTAGTGCCCGTAGAGGGCTTCGAGGGCCGTTTGCAGCTCCACCGGGATGCTGAGGGGGTCGAGGGTTTTGGCTTTGCCCCGGCCCTTTTTGGGCATGCGGGCCCGGATGTGCTCCCAAAGGTTACGAAAGGTGGGCATCTCCCCGCCGGGAATGTTGTCGGCCACTGGCACGCGGGGGAGCTTGACGATGCCGCACTCGATGGCGTCCATGAGGGAAAAATCGCTCATCACCCAAGGGAAGAGGGTACCCTCCCGGTAGCCGGAGCCACGCAGGAAAAAGGGGGTAGCGGAGAGGTCGAGCACCCGATTGAGGCCCAACTGGCGCTGCACGGTTTCTAATCCACTGATCCAGAGACGGGCAGCCTCTTGGTTTTTCTGGGCTTCCTTGCGGGCGTCGCCTTTGAGGGGGGCTTCTTCGGACTCGGGTTTCTCGCGGTAGCAGTGGTGGGCCTCATCATTGAGGACCATGATGTGTTTGAGGCCCATGAGGTCGGGCATCACCCGTTGCAGCATCTGTCCTTCGGTCTCGACGGTTTCGGGTTCGGCCCCCCGCCGGCCTTGCAGCAAGGCCCGGCCGCCTTTGCTCAGGGCAAGCTTCTCGCGGCGCTTGAAGGCGTGGTAGTTGGTGATGACGATCTTGGCCCGTTCGAGGTCGGGCATCAGGTCTGGGGGCACCAATTCGCGCTGCCGGTAGTAGCTGTCGGGGTCCTGGGGTTGCAGCACCCGCAGGCGATCCTTGATGGTCAGGCCTGGGGCCACGATGAGGAAGCCCCGGGAGAATTTCTTGCTGTTGGGTCGGCGCACGGCGTTGATGGTCTGCCAGGCGATCAGCATGGCCATGACCATGGTTTTACCCGCCCCGGTGGCCAGTTTGAAGGCCAGGCGGGAGAGTTCCGGATTGGCCTCTTGGTTGACCTTTTTGAGGTGATCCAGGAACCGCTGGCCCTTTTTGCCCGCCTGAGGCGCTACTTCGCTCAGCCAAATGGCGGTTTCTACCGCTTCTAGCTGACAGAAGAAAGGCCGTATGCCGCTAAAAGGATGGGTGCGCCAGTGCTGCAGCAAACGGGCCGTCTCGGGGGTTACTTGCCAGGCCGCCTGCGGCAAGGTGCGCCACTGATCGACCTCTTGCCGGACGGCATTGATGATCTCACTATGGTCATAGGCCTGCTCCTGGGTCGAGATGCCTTGATCATGCCGCAGGGCGATTTCTATCTGCCGCTCGTCCCCCTTGCGCTTTTTGGGTTTGGGAATAGGGGTGATGAATTCCGCGCGCCGGCGTCGGTTGATCACCTTGTGGGTTGGCTGCCCTTGTTCGTCGAGTTCCCAATGCTTACGGGGATATTGGTAGGGAGAATTGAGGATGGGCGCGTCGAAAAACGGAAGACTCATGCAGGTTGCGATTGGGGGAGGGGTGAAGGCGTGGTTAAGGTGAAGAGCCAAAGGACATCTACATTAGTCATTATTCGCTATTCTGGCAACAAATACCCTCGAAATATGACCCTTTCAAGGCTTTGACCCGCCAATATCAGGCCATCTACCGCTCCACCGGGTTTCCAGTGCTTGCATCCGCCTTGGGAGGAAGCCAGTGGAGCCTGCTTTCTCGGACGCCAATCCGACCGATCAGTAAGTGCCTCCGGCCCGCTTGAGGGGCTGTCCGGTCGGGTCGTAGGTTGGCTCGTAGGTACCGGGGAAGCGGGCTTTAATTTCGGTGAGGACCTCGTCTATGCCGTCGAAGACGGTGAGCCAGATGGCGTAGAAGCCGGTGCTGTGGGCGAGATCACCAATCAGCGTCGCTTTTGCACGTTCGGGATTTCGGTTCCAGATTTGCCTGGCGCGTATGGCTTTTCCCCAGGCTTCCTGTCGGTACTGCCAGCGTCGGTCTTTGAGGGTGGCGGCAGGTGTGCTAGCTGGATGGCGGTTGAGCTGCATCAGGTCAATGGTATCCGCAGCCATGGGGGTGATGCTTGCTGGAAGAGTGGAGACTGGCTCGATACCGCCTAAGCGGTTTTGGTAGTGAAAAGCCAGGATGGTGTTGTCCACATCTGGCCAGAGGTAGCCGCTGCGGTCGGGATTTTTATTGCTCTTCCAAATGTTACATTGCTTACATGCGAGCAAAAAGTTGTCCCATTCCAGTTCCTCCCCACCGTTGGCCACCGGGTGAACATGCTCTACTTCAGGAGAATTCCGAATGGGCATTTCACAGTAAGAACAATAGCCGCCGATCTTATTGATGAGGTCAGCTTGCGCATCCTGGTATTTTTGATAAGTGCGGAGTGCCGTCCCTTTGTACACTGCTCTCATGATGGACTTCCATTTTCTCGGTTTTCTCGGTTTTCTCGGTTTTCTCGGTTCAGCCTCTCCATCTCCAGAAAGGCCGCGTAGGCCACGTTGTCGGCGAAGGGCTTGGTCAATTCATCGAGCCGCTCTTTGCGCTGTTGTTGTGCGGTCTCGTTCTGGGGTTGTTCTTCCAGGATTTGATAATATTCCCTGGCGGCCCGATACATGGCCTGGCGCTTGCGGCTCCACTGGGGATTTTCGACGTCCTGGATATCTTCGGCGATGTCTTCGAGGCTTTTGTCCTCACCGCCCAGCACCTGGGGGCCGTCTGGCTCTAGGTCGATCAGCTCGCCCTGCTGGGTAGCCTGGATGATGTAGGGCGAATGCGTGGTGGTGATGAACTGCACCTGGGGAAAGGTACTGCGCAGGGCCTCGACGATGTGCCGCTGCCACTCAGGGTGCAGGTGTAGGTCTAGCTCGTCGATGAGCACGATGCCTTCGGTGTGCTGGGTGGCCTCCATCCCGAAGTGGGGATTGAGCAACACGCAGCGGTAGCTGAGGTCGGCCATCAAGGCCAGCAGGTTACGGGTGCCGTCGCTGAGCAGGTCAAAGGGGAGCACCCGGCCGTCTTCCATCACGGCCTTGAGGCCTTGGGGCAGGTCGGGATCAAATTCGTAGTAAATCTGCTGGCAGCCGGGCAGGTTACGGGCCACGACGTCGCGCACCAGATCATACGGTGTGGAGCTTTCCTTTTTCTGGATCACGCTCAGGGCTTTGCCTTTGAACCAGTGCAGGAAATCGGAGAAGTTGGAGGTGGCTTCCAGGCAGTTGTAGTAGCCACGAAAGCGGGAGGCAAGGTTGCGGCGGCTTTTTACCGACGTATCGCGGCGCTCTTTGAACAAGCGGCCAGTGGAGTAATAGGCCAGCAGGGGTAGGGAGACAGGCTCTCCCTGGCGTACTTGCGCATCGATCTGTTTGGCGATGTCCTTAATGGATTTCGCGTGCTGCTGGGTGGTGCGGCCTTTGGGATGCACCTTGTTGCGCTGCCACGTGATTCGGTCCCCCAGTACGGTGCCCGTAGCAATGATCTTGACGGGGTACTGCTCCTCCTCCCCATGCGCAGTACGGGCAATGCGGATGTCTTCGGTGCGAATGTGCCGGGTAGAAGCGCTGCGAATGCCCAGCAAAAAGCTCCCTATGGCGATGTTCAGCGCCTCCAGGATGGCGGTTTTACCGCTGCCGTTGTTCCCGACGATGACGTTGAACTGCGGGTGAAACTGAAATTTCTCCCCTGCAAAGCCGCGAAAATGCTGGATGTATAGCTCTTCGATGCGCATGGCGATTTATTCTGACAGTTGCCGGATCGGGCTTCAAGATAGTTATTTGTAACAGATGTTCACTAAATTGGCTTTTGCCTATGAAAGTTCGTGCTGTCGGAAGAAAGCCTTTGACCATGAAGCCAGTGCTTTTCCGCCAGCCCTAGCCATACTTCAGGACCTTGCCACGCGCCCCCAAAACAGTTGAGCATTGGAACAAATGACAGGAAATAGCGAATCCAATCACAATCCTCAAAACGATAAGGCTTACCTGCAAGATTTGCTGCTGAAGATCAAGCAGGCATACGCCAATCAAGAGAGGGTGACTTTCAGGGTGGTGGAACCCAAAGAAAAAGGATTGGTCGCCAAAGTGGGGGGCTTGTTTGCCTTTGTGTCATATCGTCATATGGGCTGGCAATACCCCACGATTGAGTTTTGGGAAAATGCAGCACCGCACCTGGTGGGTAGTTATTTCACTGGTAACATTCACCACCTCTCAGAACATCCCATTTCCATCCGAATAGATGCCAAGCATCAGGATTTTGGCAATCCTCCCTTGGAGATGTATGGTGAGTACCAGGGAGTGGTGGTAAAAAAAGCGAAATATGGAGTTTTCATTGATTTGGGGGTACACTTTAATTGGAGATTTGGTTCTTTGTTGGGATTGGCTCATCACTCTAGCTTGACCAACGAATCCGACTATCACAATTGGAACGGTGGAGACCTGGTTACCACTCTTTTTCAAGGATATAATGAGAATGGACAATTTATCCTCGGTGATGACCTGGAGCGCGGAAAATGGCTAAATGGTGAATTGGACGAATGGGTAGGTACCACTCAAAAAGTAACCGTGAGCATTGATGATACCGGCTGGGTAGAATATTATGTTTTAGGAATACACCAAGCAAAGATATCATTGAAAAAAGAATATTATTCAGACGCCAAAGCAGCAAAGAAATATGTTAATGGATTGAAAAATGGGGCAGTAATAGACTGCGAAATAGTCAAAATCAATAAGCGCAAATGTTACTTTGTCTTGAAAGCGATCCTGTGAGCGCAATCGTAGGAAACCGCCTCACAACAGCAGAAGCGCGAATATTTTTTTGAAAGAACCGGGTATGGGACGACTGAAAATAAGCTGCTTATGATTGCGGATGGGCGTCTAGCTGGTTTTCAATTTCTTGGTATCAGACGAATTCCTCATCGGTTCATTCAAATCGATCCTTCTATCAATCTGCATTGCTTCCGCAAGCAATATCTCTTTCTCCCACCTCCCAACCCAAGCCCCACTCCTCACCCCTCATCACGCTTTGCCACATCCATGACCTGGAGAGGCCTCCCCATCCGGCCCTGCACCACCGCTGCCGACGCCAGCGTAAGCCCCGCGATGACCAGCACCGCGGCGCCCAGGCCCAGGCTGTCGGCCACCAGGCCGGTGAGCAGGGCGCCTACGGCGTAGCCCAGGTCGCGCCACAGGCGAAAGACCCCGATGCTTTCGGCGCGCTGCTGCGGCGGGGCGTAGTCGGCCACCCCCGCCAGAAAGGTGGGATAGACCACCGCCGTGCCCAGGCCCAGCAGGGCCGAGAGGGCCGCCACCTGCCAGAAGGCCGTGGCCCCGGCCAGCAGCAGCAGGGCCAGGCCCTGGGCGGCCATGCCCCCGACTAGCAGCGGCTTTTTGGGGAAATGGTCGGCCAGCTTGCCCGTCGCCAGTTGGCCCAGGCCCCAAACCGCCGGGTAGATCGCCACCAACTGCCCGATTTGGGCCAGATCAAAGCCCCGGGTAGCCAGCAGCAGGGGCAGCAAGCCCCAGACCATGCCGTCGTTGAGGTTGTTGACCAGCCCGGCCTGGGTGATGGCTCCCAGGCTGGGGTGCCGCCAGGATGTGTCCCGGAAGACCGACCGCAGGGGTGGGCGCTGCTGCGTATCTTGCTCGGCCTGCACGTGCCCGGCGGTGTCGCGCACCAGCAGCCAGCTCATCAGCAGGCCCAGGATGGCCAGGCCCGCGCCCAGGTAGAAGGGGTAAGGCCGCAGGCCGTAGCTGCTGGCCAGGTAGCCCGTGAACAGGGCTACGCCCCCCACCGCCAGGTAACCGGCCGACTCGTTGAGGCCCATGGCCAAGCCCCGGTTACGCGGCCCCGCCAGGTCGATCTTCATGACTACCGTGCTGGACCAGGCCAGGCCCTGGTTGAGGCCCAGCAGCAGGTTGGTGGCCACGATCCAGCCCCAACTCGGGGCGTACATCAGCAGAAAGGGCACCGGCAGGCCCAGCAGCCAGCCGATCACCAGCAGGCGCTTGCGCCCGAGGCGATTGGCCCAGCGCCCGGCGTAGTAATTGGCGGCGGCCTTGCTCAGCCCAAAGGCGACGATGAAGGACAAGATGGCGCTGTGGGCGGCGATGCCAAAGTCGGCGGCGGCGATTTCGGGCAGGATGCTCCGCTCCATGCCCACCATGCCGCCCACGAAGGCGTTGATGAGCACCAGCAGGCTGAACTGCCGCCAGTTGGCGCGTAGGCCGAGGGGTGGCGTTTTGGGGTTTTGGGTTTTGGGGGTTTGGGTTTTGGGGTTTTGGGTTTGGAGGGGAGCATGGCTGGGTAGTGGGTAAAAGGGTGAAGGTTTCGGCATCAGGATATTACTGGGCGAAGGCTTCTCGTGCCTCGGCCACGCTCTCTTCCAGGCGGGCGGCGGCCAGGCCCTGGGCTTGCAGGAAGGCCACGGCTTCGTCGGCGTAGGTGCAAAAGGGACCGCGACAGCAGGCCACGATGGGCCGGTCGCGGGGCAGCTCGGTCCAGCGAGTGGGCAGCTCCTCCAGCGGGATGGAAAGGGCATCAGGCAAAGCTCCGGCCTCGTACTCCGCCCGGGGGCGCACGTCGATGAGGCAGACGGCAGCATCTTGGGCCAAGCTGGCGTAGGGCTGGCTGGCTGCGCTGCCCTGGGCAGCGCGGTAGTCGGCCACCAACTGCCGCAGGGCGGCATCCTGGCTGAGAGAGAGGTTGCGCAGGGCCAGCCATAGGGCGTGGACTTCGGGCCGGGCCAGGCGGTAGTAACGGGCGTTGCCTGCCTGGCGCAGGGCTACCAACTGGGCCTGCCGCAGGATTTGCAGGTGCCGCGAGGCATTGGCTACGCTCAGGCCCGCCTCGGCGGCGATCTCATCCACGCGTTTCTCGCCATTGGCCAGCAGGTCGAGCAGCTCCAAGCGATGGCCCTGGGCCAGGGCCTGGGCTACCTGGGCGATGTAGCCGTAGGCGGCGTCTTTGTAGGGGCGTTTGTCCATGGGAAATTTCTTATTCAACTATTCAAACGATCAATTGAATACAAGGTTGCTTCCATTTCGTTGGGGTCATGGGCCGGTGCCATCCAGGTGGTCGGTTTGGGGTAGGGACCGGGCATGCCCGGTTTCTGCTCAAAACCACCCCCTACGTCTTCGTGGGCTTTCACTTCGAGCGCTGGTACACGCAGCTTTTCCTGCGCTACCTCAGCATGAACGCCAACCGCTTTGTAAAATATTCTCATTTCTTGTTATTTGTTGTGAGAGAGATGCAGGCGCCAGGTCTGTGCCTTTCGACTATCTCGACGATATGAGCCAGCCTGTACTTTTTTTGGCATTCGCCAACGATCCGATTCACCCCTTGACGCGCCTTTCGCAAGAAGACGACGCGGTGTATGCCTTGCTGCGCCCCCGTGCGGTGGAGCAACAGCACTTTCACCTGCACCGGGAGTCGCACGCCACCTTGGACAAGCTTCGTACCTACTTCACGGAGTACGAAAACCAACTCTGGCTTTTTCATTACGCCGGCCATGCGGACAGCGAGCAGTTGTTTCTGGCTTCGGGCGGTGCACAGGCGGGCGGCATGGCGGCCATGCTGGCCGAGCAGAAGCTACTCAAACTCGTTTTCCTCAACGGCTGTTCCACGCAGCCACAGGTGGAAACCCTCCTGCGTCTGGGTGTGCCCGCTGTCATCGCCACCCGCGCGCCCATCAACGATGCCCTGGCGCAGCAATTTGCCTGGCACTTTTACCATGCCCTGGTACTCGGCGCCACGCTGCAAGAGGCCTTTCAGGCGGCAGCAAATTATGCCCAAGCCGCCGGAAAGGCGAGGCCGATCCTACGCTCGCTGGTTTGGGAGGAGGATTCCCTACCCGTTCTGGAAGAGACCTGGGGCCTGTTTCACCGCCCCGACCGGGCGGAAGTGCTCGATGAGCGCCTGCCTGCGGGGGTGCGCGAGGAAGTCCCCGCATCCTTTGAACCCAACGAGCAACTGATTGAGGCCATTTGGCAAGCCCTGGCCGAAGAAGGGGTGGTGGCTGCGGGCCGGGGCGCGCTCAAGCTGAGCAAAAAGCGCATGGACATCCTCAACAACCTGCCCGCGCCCGTGGCCGAACCCCTGCGCAAGCTGTTTGTGCCGCTCGACAATGTGGACGAAGGCTACAACAAAATCAGCCTCAACCGCCTGCGGCAGTTGGCCCGCACCTATCAGGTGCTGATGGAACTAATGGCCTTTACCCTGCTCGCGCAGGTGTGGGAAAACAGGATCAGGGAGCAGCGGACAGCGGGCAGGGAACAGGGAGCAGGAAATCAGCCCATAGACCTGGTGCCGGAATTGAAGACCGCGATTCGGGATTTCCTCGACCTGCCCGACGGGCAGCGGGAAAGCTTTGCGTTCATTCCCCTGATCCGCCAACTGCGCTTGTCGCTCGATGCAGTGGGGGTGCCTTATTTTGTGGAAGAACTGGCGGGTATGGCGGGCCTGATGGCTGAGGACAGCAGCTTTCGCCGGGCCTGCACCTATTTTGATTTCCTGCGGCAGCGCCTCGCCCGCGAAAGCGACGCCCAGCTCCGGGCAGAAACCGGACGCCTCTGCGTCGAGGCCGAGCAGCAGCTCGCTGCCATCTTTGCCGAACTGGGCTTCCTAGCCCGCTACACCCTGGCCACCGTCAAACAAATCGTCGTGCAAAAATACCGGCACAAGCTGCAAGCGCGCTTCCGCCATACCGTCGTGCGGCTGGTAGACCTGCTCGGCGGCATGGACGAAGAAGAAGAGACCTTCGGCGGCTACCTCGACAGCCAGTCGGTGCTGCTGCTCAAAGAAGATCCCGACGCAGATATGCTGCCCTTCCTCAACCTCTCGCCCTTCGTCATCGACGAAAACGCCTTCGTCGCCAACAGCGACGTATCCAAAATCTATTTCTACCACCACCGCCAGCCCCATCCCGCCGCCTGGGCCTACCGCTGGGTGCAGCGACCCACCGACCCCGTGCTGCTCGTGCCCGGCCAGGAATTTGGCATCGTCGAAGAGCAAATTCGAGCCTTCATCCAACTCATCTAACCAACACCCCAAAACGCTCAAAGCTCAAAACCCAAAACCCAAAACCCAAAACCCAAACCCCAAACCCCAAAACCCATGATGCCAAAACTGGCAGAAAGCCTGACGAAAACCGGCCTCAAAGGCATGAGTGCCCGCAGCCTGCGCCAATACCGGCAGTTTTACCTGGCCTATCCCCAGATTTGGCAGACACTGTCTGCCAAATTCGGCAGAGACCTGTCGGCTCCCCCAAACGCTAGCCCGGCAGAGCTTTCCGTACCACCTGAAAAGCTGCTAAACCACCTTTCCTACTCCCACTTCGTGGAACTACTCAAGCAAGAAGACCCACTAAAAAGAACTTTTTACGAGGTGCAGGCCATAAAAAACGCCTGGAACGTCCGACAACTCAAGCGACAAATGGGAAGCTTGCTCTTTGAGCGCACGGGGCTATCACAAGACAAAGCCAGCCTGCTAGCCAAACTGAAAGGTGAACAAAGTCTCCTGCCCCAGGACATCATCCGCCAACCCTATATCCTGGAGTTTCTCGACCTGCCCCAAGACCGGCAGTGGAGCGAAAGCGAACTGGAAACCGCCCTGATCGACCACCTCCAGCAATCGCTGCTGGAACTGGGCCGGGGCTTCTGCTTTGAAGCCCGTCAAAAGCGCATCACCATCAACAACCAGCATTTCTACATCGACCTGCTCTACTACCATCGCATCCTCAAATGCCACATCCTTATCGAGCTCAAAGCCCGGGCTTTTTCCTATACCGATGCCGGACAGATGAACCTCTACCTCAACTATTTTAAAGACAACCTCACCCAGCCCGACGATCAGCCTCCCATCGGCTTGGTCCTTTGCACCCATGACGACGAGGCCGAAGTAACATACGCCACCGGCGGCCTTGAAAATGAACTCTTCGTCTCCCGTTACCTCGTTCAACTCCCCTCCGAAGCTGAACTCAAACAACTCCTCGAAGCCGACCTCCAACGCCTCAACACCTAACCCCAAAGAACACGAGACAAGAGTGAGTCTCTCCTGCAAAAACCTTATTTTCCCCAACCCAAAACCCCCAAAACCCCCAAAACCCCCAAAACCCCCAAAACCCCCAAAACCCAAAACCCAAAACCCTCAAAACCCAAAACCCAAACCCAAAACCCAAACCCAAATGAAACGCTTCGAAGACATCAAAGCCTGGCAACAAGCCAGGAAACTAACCCAATCCATTTACCAGCACAGCTTCGAAGCCCCCTTCACCCACGACTTTGCCCTCAAGGACCAAATCCGCCGCGCCAGCGGCTCCATCATGGACAACATCGCCGAAGGCTTCGCCCGCAACGGAAACAGAGAATTCATCCAACACATCTCCATCGCCAAAGCCTCCGCCGCCGAAGTCCAATCCCAACTCTACCGCGCCCTCGACTGCCAATACCTTACCCAAGCACAATTCGACCAGCTATACCAACAGGCCGACCACATCGCCGCCATGCTCACCAACCTCATGAAATACCTCAAAAACAGCCCCCAAAAAGGTCCCAAATATGATTAAGAGTTGTGAGTTGTGAGTTATGAGTTATGAGTTTTGAGTTATGAGTTATGAGTTGTGAGTTTTGAGTTATGAGTTGTGAGTTATGAGTTATGAGTTATGAGTTATGAGTTATGAGTTATGAGTTTTGAGTTTTGATCTCTGATCAACCCCAAACCCTACAAAACCCCAAACCCCCAAAACCCAAAACCCCCCAAACCCCAAACCCCCAAAACCCA
>CAYVAP010000035.1:13058-15278 GCA_964449365.1 uncultured Bacteroidia bacterium | reverse complement strand
CACTGAAACTACTGATCATTGCTCACTGATCATTGTTCCCTGAAATTACTGATCATTGCCCACTGCCCTCCCCCATATCGTCCACCTCAGCACCCCCCTCGACTGGCGCGGGGGCGAGCAGCAGGTCGCCTACCTGATGCGTGGCCTGGCTGAGCTAGGCACCGTTCGCCAAACGTTGCTTTGCCCTGAGGGCAGCGAGTTGGCGGCCCAAGCCCAGAAAGAGGGCTGGCCGTTGCGTACCTTTCGGCGGAGCTTCTCCCTCGATCCGCGCCGGGCGGCTTGGCTCGCTCGTCAGCAACACGACCTCGCGGCCGACCTGTGGCACCTTCACGATCCGCATGGGCATAGCCTGGCGGTGCTGGCTAGTAGCCTGGGCTGGCTCAAGGTGCCGCTGCTCCTGCATCGGAGGGTCGATTACCCGGTTAAAGATCGCTGGCTATCGCGCTACAAGTACAACCATCCTGCCATCGGGCGCATCGTGTGCGTATCGCAGGCGGTGGCAGAGGTGCTCGCTGTTGCCCTAGGCGCCCCCGAAAAGCTTCGGGTGATCCACTCGGGTATCGATCCGGGTCGCTTTCTGCCCCGCCAATCACCCGGGCGTCTGCGTAGCGAGCTCGGGCTACCCGCTGACCAATGGCTGGTGGGCAACGTGGCCGCTCTCACCCAGCAGAAGGATTACTTTACCTTTCTGCGTACTGCGGCGGCGCTGGGCAGCGACTTCCCTTCTCGCTTTGTGATCATGGGGCAAGGCCCTCAGGCCGAAGCTCTGCAGACCTATGCCCAGGAGTTGGGGGTAAGTGATCGGGTTTACTTTTTGGGCTTCCGGCGTGATATTGTCACAGTCTTGCCTGAGCTGGATACCCTGCTATTCCCCTCCGAAAAAGAGGGGCTGGGCACCACCCTGCTCGATGCAATGGCCGCCGGGGTACCCATCGTCGCCACGGAGGTGGGAGGTATTCCGGAAGTGGTATTGCCTGAGCAGACGGGCCTGCTAGCTCCGGTGCGAGACGCCGAGGCGCTGGCCAGGGCGGTAAAACGGATTTTTGAGGAGGAGGCCCTGCGCCAACGGCTGATCGCAGGCGGTCAAGCCATGGCTGAGCAACACGCTTACTCAGAAGTGGCGCGACGCATCGAGGCGCTGTATCGATCGCTCATGCAAAGGCCATGAGGAGAAGGTGATGAATGGGCCCCTCGGCGGGCGGGAATTTGTAACGAATCAGATTCTCACTCCTCCACTGAGAAAAATCACTGAAATTCTCAGGGGAAATTCGGTAAATTTGAATGCCGTATACGAGATTTCTCCGTAGAAAGGACGAACATTGTGCCCACTCATAGGGTTTTGTAAATATGAACGGAAAAACGGTCCTCAACCTCGGATACAAAGCCTTGGGCGTACTGCTGGTGCTGTACGCGCTGGTCTACGGCCTGCTGGTCAAATTGCCGGAGCTGCCGACCCTAGAGCAGAGTGCCCGCAACATTTTCTATCACGTGCCGATGTGGTTTGTGATGCAGACCTTGATGGCGATTTCGCTGTGGCACAGCATCCGTCTGCTGCGCATGCTCGATCCCGATCAGCCCAAGCCCGGAAATCCACTGATGGCTGATTTGCAAGCGCGTGAGGCCGCCCGCCTTGGTGTGGTCTTCAATATCCTAGGGCTGATAACAGGCATGGTCTGGTCGCGTGTGGCCTGGGCGGCTGATCGCCCTGGTTCCGAACTGTCTTCCTGGTGGGCCTGGGATCCCATTCAGGTATGTGCCCTGGTTGCGCTGCTGATTTATGCGGCATACTTTCTGCTCCGCGCTTCGTTTACCGAGCCGGAGCAGCGCGCCAAAGTCTCGGCGGTCTATAACATCTTTGCTTTTGCGACCTTGATCCCGCTATTTTTCATCATTCCGAAAATGTACGAAGGGCTGCACCCCACGGCGGGCAAAGGCTCCTTCATTTTCGATAAAAGCCAGATCAGCAATGAGTTCCGCATGGTGCTCTATCCCGGCATGCTGGGTTTTATCTTGCTTAGCATCTGGGCGCTCAACGTGCGCACCCGCCTGGAATTGCTCAAGCTGCGCTTCGAGAGCTGGCAGGCCGATCGGCTGTATGAACGAGAGACGTCGGTGGTCAATGGACAGTGAACAGTGAACAGTGGTCAATGATCAGTAAACAATGGACAGTGAACAGTGGTCAATGATCAGTAAATAATGGACAGTGAACAGTGAACAGTG
>CAYVAP010000035.1:0-12958 GCA_964449365.1 uncultured Bacteroidia bacterium | reverse complement strand
ACAGTGAACAGTGGTCAATGATCAGTAAATAATGGACAGTGAACAGTGAACAGTGAAAAGTGATCAATGAAAAGTGGACAGTTACAACCTTCAATTACGAATCACGAATGTGGAATTTGATAATTATCCTGCTGCAAGAGAAGGCCTGGCTGCTGGCCAGTGAAAAGGTCAATTCGGTGCTGGTTATTGTGCTGCTGATCTTCGGGGCGGTGTTGACCTACCTGATTCTGACCCAGCGCAAGGTCGTGCGCCTGGAAAAGCAGATGGAGGAACTGGAGCGGGAGTGAGGCCTAGGGACAACTTCGGTGGCTAATGAAGGGAATGAGCCAAGATGCGGCAAGGGGAAACCATGGGGTTACCAAGACTAGGTGAAAGCTTGTTCTGAACCATTCATTTCATTTTTATGATCGAGAAAAGTAGCATTCTGAAAGTTTTGGCCCGAATCAGGGAAGTTATTTTTCTCGCGTTATTAAGAGAAGCCACTTTACCCAAGTATCGCATCATTTATTTTGTATCCGACGAAGGCGATGTTGAGATCATCGCGATTCGTCTTACTTCCAAGCCTTTGCCACCTGGCTTTAAGCCTTCAACTTAGCGATCAACACATTTACGCATTTCGGCCTACTGCCAAAACATAGCAGCCAACCGTTCAACCCATCACCTACTCAACCATTCAACAAATCCAATGAAAACTAGCCATATCATCGTCCTTGGGTTCCTGGCCATCTTCGTGGTCATGCTGGGCATCAACTTCTCGCAGAGCGCGAGCGTTTACACGGGCTTCGACCAGGCCCGGATCAGCAACAAGCAGGTCCACATCGTGGGCAAATGGATCAAGCGCGACCAGGCCAGCTATAATCCGCAGCGCGACCTCTTTCAATTTTACCTGCAAGACACCCTCAACAACGTGGAACTGGTCCACTACTACGATCCCAAGCCCACCAACTTTGAGCAAGCCGAAAAGGTGGTGCTTATCGGCGGCTACGAGCAAGAGCGCTTCGTGGCCGATAAAATCGTGATGAAGTGCCCCTCGAAGTATGAGGCGACAGATATTACGGCGAATTAGTTGTTGGAAAGTGAAAAGTGGAAGGTTAAAAGGTGGGCAGGCTGGATGATCGTGTTGCCCGATCAGCGCTTAAAAACTTTTCACTCAAAACTTTTAACTTTTAACTCATACACATGGAACTCCTCACCGGAGGTAATTTGGGTGAACTCTTCGTGTCGCTGGCTTTTGCCAGCGCGGTGGTGGCCATGATCAGCTTTCTGATTGCTGATCGTCGGGAAGGGTTGGACCGCGAGAGCTGGGAGCGTATGGGCGTCAGCAGTTTCGTGCTGCACATCGGTTCTGTGCTCGGCATCATCGCCACTCTTTTTGCCCTGATCTATCATCACCAGTACGAATACCATTACGTTTGGTCGCACTCCTCGAATGAGCTGCCGGTTTACTACATGATCTCCTGCTTTTGGGAGGGACAAGAAGGCAGCTTTCTGCTCTGGACCTTCTGGCACAGTATGCTGGCGACGCTGATCTTGTTTCGCAAAAACGCCTGGCGCAACAGTGTGATGGCCATCATCGCCTCTGTGGAGGTAATTCTGACCTCTATGCTGCTCGGGGTCTACGTCAATGAAAACTGGATCACTGGCCTCTTTCTGGCTTTGGCGCTGCTGCCGGGGATCTACTTCGTGTACCAATGGGCCAATCAGCGGGCGCGCCTGCCCTACGGCGGCAACTTCCAACTGGCCGGAGCGGTGGTCTCCGCCCTCTTTACCATCGCGCTCTTTCGCGGGCAAATGGGCTTTGGTTTCGCCTGGTGGCCCCAAGCCTGGACCGTCGATGGCGTTACGTTCTGGCTCTATTCGCTGCTGATGGTGGGGTTCCTGGTGTTTTTCTTCACCTACCTCAACCGCCGCGCCAAAGCGCAGCAAGTCAACGGCTGGGAACTGGCCGCTGGGCTGACCCTCGCCGCCGTGGCCCTGCTTAGCACGGGCTTTGGCCCCGAGATGTGGAAGCTCGGCTCGACCCCCTTCATCGAGCTGAAAGCAGTCTTCCCTGACAACGACATCTACCAGCAATATCCCGACTACGTGCCCGCCAACGGCAGCGGCCTCAACCCGCTGCTGCAAAACTACTGGATGGTGATCCACCCGCCAACGCTGTTTCTCGGCTTTGCCGCGACCCTGATTCCCTTCGCCTACGTGATGGCGGGGCTGATCAACCGCGACTACGACGGCTGGATGAAGCCTGCTCTGCCTTGGGTGTCTTTCTCCGTGATGATCCTCGGCGTGGGCATCATCATGGGTGGCTACTGGGCCTATGAAACCCTCAACTTTGGCGGCTACTGGAACTGGGACCCGGTGGAAAATGGCTCCCTGGTGCCCTGGCTCTGCGGCGTGGCTTCGCTGCACGGCCTGCTGATCTACCGCAAGACCAAGAGCTATCTCAAGCTCACCATGCTGCTGATCATCGGCACCTTCCTGCTGGTGCTCTATTCGACCTTCCTCAACCGCTCGGGCATCCTGGGCGATACCTCGGTGCATACTTTCACCGACCTAGGCCTCTCGGGCCAACTGCTGGTGCTGGTGGGCCTCTACACCGCCTTTGTGATCGTGACCATGTGGGCGCGCTGGCGCGATATTCCCCAAAAGCCCGACGAAAGCAACGTCTGGTCGGCAGAGTTCATGCTCTTCCTAGGCATCCTGATCTTCAGCTTCAGCGGGTTGGTGATTCTGCTGGCTACTTCGCTGCCAGTCTTCAACGCCATCTTTGGTACCAACATCGCCACCCCGCCCAACGTGCAACTCTTCTACTACCAGTGGAACGTCTGGTTTGCCATCGCCTTTGGCGTGGTCTCGGGCTTGGGGCAGTTTATGTGGTGGAAGATCAAAGGCAAAAAGACCGTGGCCGACGCCATCTTCCGGCCTTTCCTGTTCTCCGTAATCGCGGGGGTAGCTGTCATGGCTGCCGTTTGGTTTGCCGATTGGGAATTTGCTTACGATCAGGAATTTGCCAGCTACCTTGACCCGCAGAATACCGGGACGAGCGCCTTCGGCAAAGCCATGGGCTACATCAAGTTTGGCATCATGACCGTGGCCGATGAGCTGCTGCTCTTCAGCGCGCTTTTTGGCCTCTTTGCCAATGCCGACGTGCTGACCGCCCTGCTGCGCAAAAACCGCAAGGGCCTCAAGGTGATGGGCGGCACGGTAGTTCACCTGGGCTTTGCTCTCATGCTGCTAGGCATCCTCTTCTCCTCGGGCTATGACCGCGTGGTATCGAAGAACTTGCGCCCCGCCGACTTGGCGCAATTTCCCGAGGACGAAAAAGTCGATAACGTGCTGCTGCCTCGGCAGCGCACCACTCCTATTCAGGGCTATGCTGCTACCTACCTGGGCCGTCGCGAGCCGCAAGCGCCCGTTTCTGATATCCGAGTGCTGGAGGAGAGCCCGCTACGCTTCAAGATTGCCTTTGACGATGCCACGGGCGAACGCTTCGGCGTGGTGCTGCCCCGGGCGCCCTTCGTCAAGCCTGGCACAGGTGGCGACAACCCGGAGCATGACCACGGGGACGAGAGCGGCCTGTCGGCCCTGCCCACCTCCACCCGCGAGGATGGCCTGCCTGAGCCCGAAGGCGAACTCGACCTGGCGCTGCTCAAGCAGAAGATGGACGAAGACCTCGACGCCTTCGGCGCGGAGCTGATCAACAACCGCACGCAGTTTGGCATTCAGTTTGGCTCGCTGGCCGATACCTCTGATCGCTTCACCCTCTGGCCCGAGGCTGAGGTCAACGAAGAGATGGGCTCCATCATCTCACACCCCAGCCGCAAGATTTACTGGAACCAGGACATCTACGTCTTCACCTCCAGCCTGCCCGACCCGAAAAACCTGGAGCCGAAGTACCACACCTTCAACATGCAGGTGGGCGACACGGCCAAGATGGGCGACACCAAGCTGACTTTGGCGCGCATCGCCAACCTAAGCCAGCAGCAGGGTCTGGAGCAATACGACATCGCGGCGGCGGCCTTTGTGCTGGCCATCACCGAGAATCCGGCCGACACCTTCTTGGCACGTCCCGTCTTCACCATTCAGGGCAATAGCCCCGGCATGCTGCCCGACGAGATCCCCGAGTTGGGCATGGATCTGGCTTTCGTCAACATTCAGCCGGAGAAAAACATGGTAACCTTGCAAATCCGGCAGGTAGACCCCCAGGCGGATTTCATCGTGATCAAGGCCATCGCCAAGCCCTTTATCAACCTGCTGTGGTTGGGTACCTTCGTGCTCACGGCGGGCTTCCTGATCTCGATCTATCGCCGGGTGCAGGAAAATCGGAAGCAAAGCGGATCGGGGGGTAAGGAAAAGCGCTCGAAGTCGTGATCTGACATTTGCAAAGGGGGGGGGGGAGGATCAATCTTTTCTCCAAAAAAACGGCATGCTACTCTGTGATATAGCATGCCGTTTTTCATTTGAGAAGGCGCTCTAGCCGGGAGAGCAAACCTGGCAGGCGACGCAGGGCGGCCATTTCGCGCAGGGCCTGTCGGATTTCTACGGCGTGAATACCCGCGTAGGTCTTGCCGCCAGGGAGGCTTTTGCCGACCCCTGATTTGGCGCCGACGATGGCTCCCTGGCCAATGGTAAGGTCTTTGCTGATGCCGACTTGCCCCCAGAGAATCACGTCGTCTTCGATGGTGGTCACCCCGGCGATGCCTACTTGCCCGGCCAAGATGCAGCGCGCTCCGATCAAGGTGTCGTGGCCGATTTGCACCAGGTTGTCGAGCTTGGTGTAGGGGCCGATCACAGTGTCGGCGGTTACGCCGCGATCGATGCTGCAGTTGGCTCCGATGTCGACGTGATCATGGATGATGGTGCGACCAAGGCTGAGAAATTTTTCCTTGCGGTCGGGATGGCTTTTGAAGTAAAAAGCCTCTGAGCCGATCACGGTACCGGCGTTGATGCAGACGTGGTCGCCGAGCTGGCTGTGGTCGTTGATGGTTACGTTGGGGTAAATGGTGCAATACTTCCCGATGCGCACGTGCGAGCCGATGACCACGTGGTGGCCGATTTGGCTGCCCTCTCCGATCTCAACGTCCGTGCCACAGACCACCTGCTGGCCTAGCTGTACGCCATGACCCAGACGCGGCTCCCCGGCTTGGGCTACCGCTGGCTGAGGCTGTAGGTGTTCTCCCAGGCGATTGAAAGCGGCCAAAGGCTGTGGGCTCACCAGCAAGCCTTTGCCTTGCGGGGCGGGCACTGCCCGATCGATCAGGATGGTGGTAGCAGCGCTGTGGAGGGCTTTGTCGTAGTATTTGGCCACGTCGACAAAGGTCAGGTCGCCAGGCTCTACCCGGTGAATTTCGTTCATGCCCAAAATCAGATGATCGGCTGGGCCCTGGTAAGCGCAACCCAGCAGCTCGGCGGCTTCAGCCAGGGTGAGAGGAGTCTTGAATTTCATGTGCCAGTGAGGTTGAGAAGAGCGGGTTTGGGGTTTGGGGTTTCGTAGTGCGTGGTAAATTAGCCTCACACCGGATCAATTGATTCATGCGCCGCAGCAGACTGAGATGGTCGATGAATGAGATGGTTAGGTGCGTGGTTACAGGTTACATGCATGATGCTGGGTGGCATACTGGGCGGATCGGGATGATCCGGATATGAAAATACCTTTTGGCTGCGTAATGTCCCAACAAAAGTGGTCCATGGGCGGTAAGAGATAGTTTCATATGGTGGATATGCGTCATATCACTCATATGCTGGAAACCAACTTCGCGTCCCCACTCTTTTTCTTTGGCAATAAATCATATCTTCAAGCATAGATGGGTCGTGGCTCCAACTGGGAGTTGATGCCACCACCCATAGATGCTCCCCTATAATATGGTCGGGGAGTTTCACCAGTGCTTTTTTCGAAATCCTGTCAGCGTTTCTACCTTTCGGACGGAGCCCGGAAGGTATCCACACCGGTGACCCTACCCCGAAGATCAAGGTTGTGCCCCGGCGCGGCGGGCCTGCTCTGCCTCGATAGCTTTGCGCCGCTGGGCGAGCAGCACCAGAAAAGCGCCCAGGATAGCCAACATCCCAATCAGCAGGCTCCAGTCGCCATCAAAGCGGTCGGTGGTAAGGGTAAAAAGGAAGAACCCGACGTAAAGTGCGACGACCACCCCTAGGACCACCAAGAGGTTTTTGGTACCGGCGAGCTTGCTGACGAGCGCTTCGTCGCTAAGGGTGCTGAAGTCGTTGGTTTTCTGGCCCATGTTGGTAGGAAGTAAGTGAAGAAATGACGCCTTGTTTAAAGTAGACAATTGCTCCGAAAAATCCAACCAATGCATATAATTCGAATGCATGTGATTCGAAATGTGTGATTAGTCATTCGTGATTGAAAGTCGCGGCCACTGAGTGAGCCAAGCAAGAGGAACGGAAGGTAAATGCTGTACCTGATCACCTTATACCTTTATCTCCCTGACCGATCATACAGGAGAACCGAGGGTTGCGCCGCAGGTGCAACCCCTGAGTGAGTCAATATGAGGGGCTGACCTGTGTCGAAGCCCCCTATGAGCCCTGTCCCCCTTTCACATAGGTGTCATCACATCGAAGCGGAGACGCCAAAGATCACGGTCACGGCGATGCCGACGATGTACATCCCGATAAGCCCGATGGTCATGATGCCAAGGAAGCGATAATGAGCGCGTAGGTAGCGCATAGACTCGGTGAGGGCCTCAGGGCGGTTTTGGGCCAACCCATTGGTGGCGTGGGCAGCAAAGCGCCATAGATACAGCACTGGTAGGAAGTAGATCCCTGCCAGTACGAGGTAGATCGGCCCGAGCATGCGCACAGGCATAAAGCTAGCGCCTCCCATCTCGCCCAGCATGGAGCCGGCCGCCATGATACCTAGTCCGCCCAAAATCATGAAGCCTACCGCGATAAAGCCGAGTACGGCCATAAACTTGGCCCATTTGCCCGCACTTTCGAGAAAATACAGCGCCTCTTCGCTCATGCTTCCAGATACGAATTCTTCGAAATCCGATGAAGGTTGAGTTTCCATAAAACGATCAGTTAGGTAGTGGAAAAAAAGAGAATAAGGAACGTGAGAAAAATAACTTCCCTCATTCGGCTAGAGATCGATCAAAGAGGGATAGTGAGATCCTGAGATCCTGAGATCCTGAGATGGTGAGATCCTGAGATGGTGAGACTTTGAGACGTACAGTCTCTCACTCCCAATCTCTCGACCTCTCAATCTCTCGACCTCTCAACCTCTCAAAATCTCAACCTCTCATTTCCAGGCGAAGGAGGCCAACTTATTTTTTGAGCCTTACTAAGGTTGAAAGTCGAGATGCCCGCGACAGCCTGTGGCACAGCATCTATGAGGCGATCAGGAACATAAGCTCCGGTTGATCCATTTTTCGGAAAGATAAGAATTTCTTGACTATTTCGCGCTCGGATGTCGGCAATGGGATGTAGGTCTATTTTTCTGATGAATCGCGCAGACCTTCTCTCAGCGCGTATATTGGGTTCGCCAAGGGTAAAAAGGGGCGCTGAGCGGGCTGTTTGGTTAAGGCGTAAGTACGCTACTGCTCACTACCCTCTCGATAGCGCTCTCGCAGTTGCACTGGCTTCACCTGTCCCGATTTGCGTATGCGTACGTTGAGGATTTCTACCCCAAAGGCAAAGGCCATGGCAAAGTAGATATAGCCTTTGTCCACGTGCTGCTCAAAGCCCTCGGCGATCAGCATAAAACCGATGAGCAACAAGAAGCTCAGGGCCAGCATCTTCATGGTCGGTCGGCTGTTGATAAAGTTTGAGATGGGCCGGGCCGCCGCCAGCATCACCGACAGAGAAATCACGACCGCCGCAATCATGATCTCTACGTGATCAGCCAGCCCGACGGCAGTAAGGATGCTGTCGAAAGAGAACACGATGTCCAGCGCGATGATCTGCGACACCACCGCCCCAAAAGACTTGGCTTTGAGGCGCTTTTCGCCAGACTCATCTTCCCCCTCCAGCTTTTGGTGCATTTCGGTGATGGTTTTGGTCATCAGGAAAATGCCCCCGCCGATGTGGATCAGATCGCGCCAACTGAGATCGAAGTGCTCCGCGAACTCGACGCTGTCCATCAGCCCCAACCAGGCAAGTGGATTGAACACGGTGTAGGTGAGCGAGACGATCCAGTTGATCGAGAGCAGCAGGGCGATGCGAAAGCCTAGAGCCAGCACCAGCCCCAGGGTGCGGGCGCGCCCTTGCTGATCTTCGGGTAGCTTCCCTGCCACGATAGAAATAAAGACGATGTTGTCGATCCCCAGGATGATCTCCATCAGGGTCAAGGTGAGCAGGCTAATCAAGCCATCGGTGGTGAGAAACGCTTCCATGTTCGCTAAAATAATAAGGAAATAGAGAGAATCTAGCGGCTTCGGAATTAAATAATTGATCATTCGAAATTCGTATAAAGCTCTGGCCAGCAGTTCTTCCAATTTCGAATTGTTGATCACGAATTTCGCATGCGAGACACTACCCTCAACGCCCATCATGATGCGGGCCAGGCTTTTGCTTGCGGCAAAGACCTGGCCCGGCATAGGTAGTTGGAACCTTGGTAAGAAATTTTCGCGGCTACCGCGCTATGGGCGCATCACCTTACGGGTCTCGACCCACTGCCCATTGACGAAGCGGCGGAGCAGGTAGATCCCGCGTGGAAGGTGCTCGGGCACCTGAGGTGCTTGGCTCGCGGCTAGTTCAGCCTGATGCAGCAGACGACCTTGCAGATCAAAGTACTGCACCTGCTGCCGACCGTAGGCCGCCTCGGGCACCTCGATGCTGGTAGCCGGACGCAGCGGCATGGCGCAGAACATGGACGCTACCGAACCGAGCTGCAGTTGCAAGGTGCCATCCTGCGTACCTGGGGTAGCCCAAAGCTGCCCTTGCTTGAAGCCGACTACTTTTTCGTCGCTAGCGATCACCTCTATGAGCTCTGAGCAATGGTCGACGCCTGCCCGTACTTCTCCTCCGGCGGGGTTGCCTTTGATCACCAGGGAGTGGGTGTGGGTCCATTGCCCTTGATCATACACCTCTTGCTGGCCGGTGGCCAGAAACAAGTCTTGATTGGGGTGGTAGTGCAGGCTAGTTACTGACTCCGACAAATCGACATCTCCGGCGGGGCGATAGTAGCTACGGGCCCACTTGGCGCTGCCTTCGAGGTCGGTGCGAATGAGCCACGTGCGCTCATAGCTAGCGCCCAGGCTATCTCGCCAGCCGCCCCCGATGATCCAGCCC
Organism: uncultured Bacteroidia bacterium; assembly: GCA_964449365.1. GTDB lineage: Bacteria > Bacteroidota > Bacteroidia > J057 > J057 > CAYVAP01. The sequence goes on along the minus strand of CAYVAP010000035.1, from coordinate 3,715 downwards.
TTATGACCACCCACGGCGGGATTGATGGCAGCAATGGCCCTTCCCCGCATAGGTTGCCCCTCCGGCTGCGTGAAGTAATGACACACCAGTACCTGCCCCACCTCATTGAGCAAGAGCAAAAAGGCTACTGAATCATTGGTGCCCGGCACCAGGGCCGTACCAGTGATTGCGATCCGATCGCCTAGCACCGCAGCGTCAGAGACTTCGCTCACGGGGTAGCTGAGCGGATAGGCCTGGTACCAGGCCATGTCGTAGTTACCAGTCATGCGAGCCACCAGCGGGTAGCGATTGTTCCCGATAGCCTGCCAGCCCACCATGAGATATTCGCCCTCACCAGGCAGATCGATCAGGCGAGTGGCTCCGTCAGCGTCGCTATTGCCCCAACTACGACCTACCGCTTCGGGTTGATTGGGGTCGAAACGCAGCATGCGCAGGTCGGACTGGCCGTAAACGTCAATGCCCTGGCCGATGGCCACCAGGCTGCTGTCTTCGTCCAACAAGACATCTTTGATTTCTACTCCTTCCCAGCGGCGCACCGCTTCTACTTGTTCGAAGCCCGGCATGTGGATCAGCAAGCCCGTGGTGATGCCATTGTCGACCTGGTTGGCCGCCAGAAAGATATCGCCGGCCTCATTGCGCAGCGGACGAGCGCCCAGCCAACTGAGCTGAGAGCTAGCAGAGGCATCAGTGAGCAAAATAGTGCCTTTGGGTTGCCCGTTTTCTTGCAGAGACGTGAGAGCCAGAGCCGCTTGGGGCATGCCTACGATTTGTACCGAGCCAGCCTGCAACAAGCCACGCTCGCGCAGGTCCCAATGACTGTGTCCCACCTCAGCAGAGAGCGGTACGTTGCCAGGAAGCCATTGATACCTCGCCAGGTAAGGCTGAGCCATGAGCAGCTTGCTCATACCACTACTCAAACCGAGCAAGAGCAGGTACATCCATATGCGAGTGCCAAAGTATTTCATATCGTGTAATGACTAGGTGATAAATGCCCAGGCAAGTACCATATAGTTCATCCATAATAAAATACAATTAAATGCAATATCCGACAAAAGAAATTCGGTTGTTTTCCGGATGCGAACGACGAAACGTCCACTCGCCTTACGCCCTTTGCGCCAACAGTCTGGGAGTGGAAAATAGCCGATTGTTATTCGAGCTTTGAAATAGCCATTAAAAAAAGGTAAATTGACCCAGGTTATAGCCGAAATATCTATTCATGGCTCTCAGGCTCACATTGATGCTATGGCTGACAGCAAGCACCATCACCATCGTGTGTGCACAGGGGAAGGCATCCCCTCGAGATTCGCTGCTCGGCCTGATCGAAGCCGCTCAGACTTCTAGTGAGCGCCTCTATCCAAGCTATCAGCTAGCGAAGTCATATTATGGAGTCGACGCGGCAGAGATGGCACGCTGGGGTCAGGTTTCGCTAGAGGCGGCCATTCAATGCCAAAATGGGGAGGCCCATTTCAAGGCCGAAAACCTACTGGGCGTCTGCTTTCTCAGCCAAGCCAACTACCGCGACGCACTCACCCACTTCCTGGCTGCCTATCGCCTGGCCGATAGCTTGGGTGATACCCATGCCCTCTCTCAGTGCCTCAACAATCTGGGCGTTATTTATTGGCACCAAAAAGCCTACGACAAGGCGCTGGCCATTTATCGGCGGGCGCTCACCTTGCTCAACCTCGAGCAAGACTCCATGCTGATGGGTCGATACTATTACAACATCGGGATGATCTATCAAGATCACCTTCTTGCACCCGACAGCGCCGCATATTACTACCGCCAGGCGATGGGCGTGGCGGTGGCGCTCGATGATACCACCGGGCAAGTCGATACGCACAATAGCCTGGGGCTTTTGCAAAAGGCCCAGCAGCAAACCGCCACGGCAGAGTTTCATTTTCGGCGCGCGATGACCCTGGCTACCCCGGGTGGTCAGGCCGATCAGCTTTTTTATCCCCTCTACAACCTCGCACGGCTGCTGCTCGCTCGCCAAGACCTCGCAGCAGCGCAACGCCTGGCTGAGCAGTCCTTGCCCCTGGCTCAGCAGACCCGCTCCTATGATATGCTACAAAGCAGCTATGCCTTGCTAGCTGCGGTGGATTCCAGCGCCGGGCGACTAGGTCAGGCGCTCTATCATTACCAACTGCATACCCGCTACCTCGACAGCTTGCGACAGCAAGAGCACGATCAAGTCATACAAGAGTTGCAGGCCCGATTTGAGTTGGCCGAAAGCACACGCCAAAATCAGGTGCTACGGCAGCGGGAAGCCGATCAGATGCGCATCATTCGCACTCAGCAATACACCCTGATCGGAACGGCGATTTTTACTCTGATCATGGTGGGCTTGCTCGTGGCGCTCATCATACTGGCCCGCCAACGCAGCCAAGCCCTGCACGACCTGCGCGTGGCCAGCGAGGACAAAGATGCCCTGCTAGGGATCGTGGCGCATGACCTTAAAGCGCCCCTCTCCAACATCCGAGAGATGGCGCAGCTCATCACCGAGCAACCCAACCCATCACCTGATGATCATCGCCTTGGCGGGCTGATCTTGCAAGAGGCCCAGCGGGGCGAGCAACTGGTGCGCAACCTGCTGGACTTCGAGACCTTGGCCAAAGGCAAACAAAATCCCCAGCCTGAGCGCTTTGAGCTAGTATCGCTCCTAGATCAGGTAGCCAGCACCTATCGTTCCTCAGCCAAAGCCAAATCGATAGAGCTGATCTGGCATAGTCAACTGCAACGGGCGACGCTGCACCTCGACCCAGTGTACCTGACCCGCATTATCGACAACCTGCTCACCAATGCCATCAAGTTTTCGCCGATGGAGGGGCGCGTAACCCTGGGCTTGGCCCCTCAGCAAGCTGGCCTGCAGATCTGGGTGGCTGACCAAGGGCCGGGAATCTCCGAGGCTGATCAGAGCCGTTTGTTTCAACAATACCAACGCCTAGGCAACCGCCCTACCAAAGGAGAAGCCAGCACCGGACTGGGGCTGAGCATCGTCAGGTCTCTCAGCGAAGCGCTCGGCATTCAGGTATCGGTACACAGTCGATTGGGCGAAGGCACTACCTTTACGGTACATATCCCGTCCCCGCTGTTGGCTGGCCCTGTTGAGGTCAAAACCCTAGTGGGTTGAATGATGAAGAGAGTTCGAAGTTTCCCGTTGGTCGTGCTAAGTGCAGGCTTCCATAGTAACGCTGGATAGCCTCACCTCGGGCTTCAACATTGGTGCAAACTTCAGCCGGGACGAATTGCTGTCGAAATTGATGGAGTTTGCTCCGGAAGAAGTGGTAGATCTGCTAAGCAACTCGGGCGCACCCTCCCGTCAGATGGAAGAGGTGATGCAAGACCTATGCGACTGGTACAATGGCTACCGCTTTGCCACCCAGACGCTCTACCCCCCTGACCTGGGGCTGTATTTCCTCTCGGCCTATCAGCGGTGCGTACCCTGGCCCGCCACAACGACCACCAACCCCTGCTCGCCCTGGTGGCCGACACCCTCGCACAGCTTTCCACCTGCGATTGGATCCACCTCAACGAGGCCAGCCTCAAGACCAGGGCCATGCCCTGGACCTACGTAGCCTGTCTGACCTGCGCGCCTGGGTGGTCGTGTTCGTCGGCACGGAAGTGGAAGAATAAGCCCCAAAATCCCTATCTTTACCCTTAATGAAACTCCCCTACGGCATCAGCGACTTTGCCCGCCTGCGGCGCGACGGCTACC
>CAYVAP010000034.1:0-15317 GCA_964449365.1 uncultured Bacteroidia bacterium | reverse complement strand
CGGACAAAAACTGGTCGAAGTCCAGCCGGCCACTGACGTAGGCTGGGGGCAGGGCTTCAGCTTGCCGGTTCAGGCGCAGGGGGATATCTAGCTGCTGCCCGCTGGGCGCGACAAATCGGATGCCCCAGGTAGGCTGCTTGGCGGGCACAAGGTGCATTTGCGCTAGCAAAGCGGGATTTAGATGCCGCAGCACCGAGAGCACCTTGCCGCTGATGGCATCGCCGCAGATTTTGTCGCGCGGAAACGTGGCGCGATCTAGCAGCAACACGCGCAAGCCGCTGTCGGCCAGCGATAAGGCGCAAGTACTTCCGCCGGGACCAGCCCCGACGATGATGATATCGGCATCGAATGTTGGCATCATAAACAATCAGAGGACAGGCTCAGTCGACCAGCAACCACGCCTCAGGGTTGAGAGACTGCTTGACTTCACGCAGCGTACGCAGGGCTTCGGCCCGCAAGGTAAAGGTAAAGGTGTGGGTGCAAACGCGAAAGCGCCCTGCCTTATGGCTGCGAATAAAGGCTTGGTATCCTTGGCGCTTCAGGTCTGCTACCCGCTTTTGGGCCCGCGAGCGAGCCTGATAGCTGCCTACCACGATTATGAAGCGCTGATCGCTAGCGCTCTGAGGTGGATCGGCTGCCGAGACGGCTCGTGTGCGTTGAGAGGTAGAGCTAGAGACGGGCACCACCTCGCGTCTGATGTAGTGGAGAGGATCGGGGGGAGAGGCGGGGGTGCCTGGCACATAAGACAGCGGGGGGTGGCGGGGGTTCTCCGGCGGCAGAGGGCCGACCTGATCGAGCTTGACCGTGGGGGTGAGCGGCAAATAGCGCTGATCCTGAAACACCATGATAGACCCGCTGTAGCAGGCTACCCACACTTGCCGCGTCTGAGCGTCGAAGGTCACCCCGATTGGCTTGGGGCGGGTATCCACCGTCTGGATCACCCTGAGGTGATCGGTGGCCAACTTCGTGAGGGTGTGGTCCCGATAATTGACTACGTAGAGAAAACGCCCTTGCGGAGTGAGCACCATGCTGCGGGCTTCCCGCCCCGTTTCCACTTCCGCTACGAGGGTTTCTTTGACCAAGTCATATTTGAGGACTTTACCCGGTCGGCTCAAAGATAGGTATAGAAACCGATCAGCCGGCCCTAGACAAAGGTGCCGAGGGGTTTGGCCCAAATCTTCGATCCAACTGATCGAATAATCAGAGCTAGCCAGGTTGATCACGGCCACCCGATCTTCTCCCATCAGGGCGAGATTGGCAAATCGGGATTTGCTATCGATGGCGCTGCCTCGGGGATAGCGGCCTAGCGCAATGCGCGCGGTTTCTTGGCCGAGCTTCGTGTCGATGACGCTGAGCGACCCGCCGCACCAATTGGCGACCAATACGAGGCGTCCATCGGGAGAGGCAGCCAAAAACTTGGGCACACTCCCCACGGCGATCACCTGATCGATCACCAGCCGATTGACATCCACGCGGTAGACGTAGCTGTGGTCGTAGTTGTCGGCGGGGTCGCAGTTGTCTCCTCCGGGCAATTCGAAGCCCTGCCCCGTCATCTGATAATTGGAGACGTAGGCGTACTTTCCATCTGGGCTAAAACAGGCTTCGACTGGCCCCCCCTGATGAGAGCCAGTATAGCCCAGTTCCATGAAGTCTGAGAGCCGCACCCGGTCATCGATGGTCTTGATCAGGGTTTGGTTCCGATTATATACCGTGATACTGTGGCGGTACACCATATTTTGGGCAAAAAACCTTCCCCGCCCGGTATGCACGATGGACTTGGGTCTGATGTTACCGGTAATGACTTTGAGCAGCTTGAGATCCTCTCCTTGCTGAGTAGTGTCGGGCCAGGTACTGCCCGGGGTGGGAGCGGCCCAGAGGGAGCTACTCAAGCAGGTGGCAAGCGGAAAAATCCACGCCCAAAAAAGATGCGGCCAAGGGTGCCTCATACACAGATAAATCCTTCCAACTCTCTTCTGGATGACTCTTCTGTATGAACGGTCATCGGTATACAGCATGCGGCATGTGTTTATCCGGCGCAGGGCTTACCTTCCGCTCATATTGGTTTACTCATGGGTTGCATCTGCGGGGCAACCCTACTTTTTTCAATTTCGAATTAAATCCACTAGCCCAATGGGCCTCACACAAAGGTACAACGATTCTCAGGAATTTTACCAAGGAGGGCAAAAATCGATCAAGGCTCTTGCAACAGTCCCCCTAAATCGAGAATGTCCGCCTCGCTACTGGTGTAGCGATAGATCGCGTCGGCGTAGCGATGGGCCGTGGCCAGGTTATCAAAAGTGCCGAGTACCAGGGTGTACACGGGTTCGTGCTCCGATGGAGCCTGACCGTGTTCTCCCCCTTGTGCGTAGACCCACATTTCGCCAGGCCAGACTTTTTCCATGCGGCGAATCTCCCGGCAGATTTTGCGGTAGCTATGGTAGTCGCCTATTCGCAGCCCCAGGGTAGGCGCGGCTCCATCGGAGGCCGAAAGCTGAGACAGGCTGTAGGCTTCCAGTCCCTGTACTTGCAGATCCACGCTCTGGCGAACAGGCATTTGTATCATCAGCGGGGCCGTGGGTTTGCGGCGAAATGGCAGCGGCACATCTCGCTCCATGGGCTGAAGCTTGTCGTAATGATTCTGGAGAATCTGACGGAGCGTCTGAGGCGCTACAAACCCCTCTACACTGCCCATCAACCATCCATGGGGATGATAGATCAGCACGGTAGGGGCAGTGTTGATTACGTAATTAGGAAAGCGCAGGGCTTGGATCGAGTCAGGAGCCACCGCCTGAAAATACGCTAGGTAGTGATCTTTTAGCCAGTGCTGTAGCGGTTTGTTTGACCAGGTGCTCTGCATCCGACGCCCTTCAGGATCACCTTCCGCAGCGACGTATATCATCAGGGGGCGCTGCTCCACCCGAGATAGGGCCTGAACGTCAGATAGATTTCCCCGCAAGAAAAAAACCGGGGGCTCTGCGGCAAAGACAGCCAACGCATGAATGAGGCTGATCAAAATAAGAAGTAATAGCTTGGCGTTCATGGATGAGAAATGGCTAGTGGAACGAGTTCGAAGTTATTTATTCGTAGTTGGAAGCGCTGATAGACATCTGCTTAGGGCTCAGCAAAATGGTAAGTTCAGACTACTGGACATCATCCACTCAGACAGAATTTCAAGATTCACAGGATCATAAGCACCTGAAAGCCATCTTGTCCCGTCTTGTCCCATCTTGTCAGTCTTGTCGAAAAACGAGCGCATCAAAGGCTCATGTTCAGTAGTCTGCTCTACAATCCTTACGCCACGTAGTATAGTTTGGTAGGGCGTGGATCCTTCCACTCAGCGAGATGAAAAATTCCTCCTCCTGCCCGAGAAACTTGACCGAATGAACAGTTTATCCATACGATTGGTAGTCAAATTCTGTTATTTAGGAAACCACGCCATAGGTTCATCACCCTTCTGTCGCAATCTATTTCATTCCAAATCACGACGCTATGCGTACGCTGCTATTCCTTTTGCTACTCAGCCAATCCTGGCTTTTGATGGGCCAAAACTCGCGGGGCAAAAGCTTCTCGCTACCTGAGCCCCTGTTCGAAGATGTGCCTGACACCCTCAACTTCAACAATGGCAAACGCTATATCGGCGCGCTGAAAGAGGGATCCCTACAAGGCTGGGGCTTGCTGCTCAACCCTGAGGGGGACACCCTCTACATCGGAGAGTTTCAAGACAGCAAAAAGCACGGGCAGGGGCGCTACTTTTTTGCTGCGGGCAATGTGTACTCCGGCGAGTGGCGCGACAACCGTATGCATGGATTCGGTGAAATGAAATTTTACACCGGCGACCGCTACGTGGGCCGTTGGTTCGATGACCGCTTTCACGGACAGGGGACCTACTATTTCGCAGATGGTAGCAAGTATGAGGGAGAATTTTTCGAAGGAAAACGCCACGGCGCGGGCAGGCTGGAATCTAAAGAGCAGATCTACGATGGCAATTGGGCCAATGGCTTCAAAGAGGGCCAAGGCAAAGAGACCACCCTGTTTCCTAATTACCAAGAAGTCTACGAAGGCAGCTTTCGCCAAGGGCAGTACGAGGGGCGGGGGCTCTGGCGCGTGATCCGCGAGGATCGGGTGACCACCGAATACGAGGGAACCTTCGTGGCGGGCGAGCGCCGTGGCAAGGGTGTCTACCGCATGGGCGGGCGCGAGCTCTACGGTACTTGGCCCGCCAATGAGGCCACCACCACCGAGGGCAAAAGCATCTCTGAACGGGGTTCTTACGAAGGAGGCCTCCTCAAGGGCTTCTTTCACGGGCAGGGCCGCATGCTCTACGCCGACGGAAGCCGCTACGAAGGGCAGTGGGTGCGTGGCAAGCGACAAGGCCAGGGAAAAATGGTATGGGCAGATGGGCAGGTATATGAGGGCGCATGGCTCATGGATCAGCCGCACGGCCAAGGGATCATGTATCTGGCCAACGGCAAGGTGCGCGAAGGAACATTTGCCAGGGGTGAATTTGTGAAGAAATGAGCAACGCCGCAGCCATGCGGTGTGCAACCAGATCAGGATTTGAGCGTTTTTTCAACCAAAAATGCTCATGCACCGCTTTACTTTGCTGTCAAGTTGCTTACTCGCCTGGGGCTTGCTGGGCGCTATCACGACGGCTTTGGCCCAAGTCGAGATCGGCGCTGGACTGGTCTTTGGCACCGAAGCCGATGAAATCGGTCTGGGTCTCAAAGGGCACATTCCCCTTTCGCCGCGCTTCGACCTCTCGCCCGGAGTCAACCTCTTCGTCTTCGAGTCCGAAGGGGCCAATCAGTTTTACTACTGGGAAGTCAATGGCGACGTGCATGCCCTCTTCGATGCCACTCCCCAATGGATGGTATATCCCCTGCTCGGCTTGAACCTAGGGGTGAAGCAGTGGCGCGGTGGCAGCCGCGCCGATGACAGTGCGGTGCAGCTCGGCCTCAACCTCGGAGGAGGCACTGCCTACTATTTTACCCCTTCGGTAGCGGCTTTTTCTGAACTGAAATTTGTCGTTAGCCAGTTTGATCAAGCGGTGCTCAACCTAGGGGTGAGGGTGAGCCTGTGATGCCTCATGAACTTTCTTTGACGGGATCTTCGGCTGATTGCTCAGCGGCCTGCTTCTGCCGTTGCGTTTGTGCCTTTTGACGCTTTCGCTGCCAACGTCTGATCCATAGCCGTATTCGTAGCCAGGGACGGTCGGTGAGGCGCTCCACGAAACGAGCGGGCTGGATCTCGCGGCCCTGCGCAAGGGTGTATACGAAGATAAATTCGGCCCCTAGCAGCATGATCTGCGAGGAGTAAAAAACCCACAGCAAGATCAGCACCACCGAACCCGCTGCCCCATAGGTGCTGGCCACGTTGCTATTGCCGATGTACCAGCCGATCAGGGCTTTGCCCAGACTAAAGAGCACCGCCGTGATAAACCCTCCTAAGAACGCATCTTTCCATGGAATACGCGCCGAGGGTAAGAAGCGAAAAAGCATGGAAAAAATCAGGGTGATAATGCTCAGGGCTACCACGATATCGATGGTATAGGCCACCAAAAAGATCAGATCGATCTGCTGGATGATCTCCCCGAAGTTGGGCACCCACTCGCTGATCATTTCGATCACGCTCGTCTCCAGTTGCTCGATCACGTTTTTGAGCACCACGATCACCGCCTCCAGGATCATCGACACCATCAAAATGAAGCCCATGGTGAGCACCATGGCCAGCGACAGGATGCGATCAGCGATGAGCTTGAGAAATCCCCCGCCCTCCAGCTTGTTGGGAATCTTCCAGATGGTGTTGATGGAATCTTGCAGGGTGTAGAATACGCCCGTGGCACCAAAAATCAGGGTGCCAATTCCGATCAGCGTGGCCCAAATGGTGCTGCGCTCTTGATTGAGGCTGCTGATCATGTTGGAAACCTGCTCCGCAGTGTCCGAGCCGATGAGTTCTTCGATCTGCACCATGATCTCATTTTTCACCTCTTCTTCTCCCAAAAAAGCGCCCGTGAGGTGAATGATGATCAGCAGAATCGCTGGGAGACTAAAGACGGTGTAGTAAGAAACGGCGGCCCCGTGCTTGAAAGCCTTGTCCTCCTGAAAGCGCATCAGGATGTCTTTGATCAGGGAGTAGATACGTTTGATAGCGGAAAGCATGGGAAGGACATGGTATGGGTTGAGCAATCGATGAGGGCAAAATCCTCTTCATCATAAATATCTCAAATAGCCCATTTGTTTGTAATTTTCACCACAAACCAGATCAGCTACCCGCGAAAGGTGCGAGTCAGAGAGATGAAATGCAAACCCTCGGCGGCCGGGGCACCAACTACGATGCAGGATCGAGCTTGGAGGGAGATCACTGATCATGGATCGAAATAGACCGAATATCTGTTTTTATGCAAAGAATACTTGGTTTCTGGGGACTTTTTTTGCTAGTCTGCTTTGCAGCAAACGGACAGCCAGCCCACTCCGTGGCTCGCCAGTGGAATGAAGCATTGCTTCACGCCATCCGGCATGACTTCGCCCGGCCCACCGTCCACGCCCGCAATCTCTACCACAGCGCCGTGGTGATGTACGATGCCTGGGCGACCTTCGATGAGGTAGCCAACCCCTACTTTTTGGGCAGGCAAACGGGCGGATACATCTGCCCCTTTGGAGAGATCTCTACGCCTACCGACTCCAAGGCCGCGCAAGAGACCGCCATCAGTTATGCGGCTTATCGGCTGCTGAGCCATCGGTTTAGGCGCTCGCCAGGGCGCAGCGAAACCCAGCCCTACTTCGATTCACTCATGCGGAAGCTCGGCCATGACCCAGGCTTTGTCAGCCTCGATTACACCAGTGGATCGCCTGCCGCCTTGGGCAACTACCTCGCCCATCACATGATTCAGTATGGCCTGCAAGACGGAGCCAATGAAGCGGCCGATTATACCAACCGCTATTACCAGCCCTACAACGATCCCCTCCCACCCGCTCAGCCAGGTGCCCCCGGCCTCAACGACCCCAACCGCTGGCAACCGCTGGCCTTCCGCACCTTCATCGACCAGAGTGGCAACCCTACCCAAGAGGGAACCCCCGAATTTTTGAGCCCAGAATGGGGGCAGGTACAGCCCTTTGCCCTCACCGACGCCGAGCGAACGACCTACGAGCGCGACGGGCACAGCTACTCAGTCTACCTCGACCCAGGCCCGCCCCCCTTGCTAGGCTCAGACCGGGAATTCGAATACCTCTGGGGCTTTGGGCTAGTGGCCTGGTGGTCGGCTCACCTCGATCCCCGCGACAGCGTGCGTTGGGATATCTCCCCTGGTAACCTGGGCAATCTGTCTGAGATTCCGCAGACCGACGCCGATGCCCTGGCCTACTACCGCGCGCTAGAGGGAGGCGACCCCAGCCAAGGGCACGCCATCAATCCCGCTACGGGGCAGCCCTACGAGCCGCAATATGCCCTGCGCGGCGACTACACCCGGGTGCTGGCCGAGTTTTGGGCCGATGGGCCTGACTCCGAGACCCCCCCCGGCCATTGGTTTACCATCCTCAATTATGTGCATGACCATCCCGACTTTGAGCGTCGCTATCGCGGGCAAGGCCCTGAGCTGCCCCCGTTGGAGTGGGATCTGAAGGCCTACCTGGCCTTAGGGGGAGCGATGCACGATGCGGCCATCGCGGCCTGGAGTGTCAAGGGATATTACGATTACATTCGGCCCATCTCGGCCATTCGCTACATGGCAGAGAGGGGGCAGTGCTCTGATCCTGAAGCCCCTCGCTATCACCCTGAGGGCATGCTCCTGATCCCTGGGCGGGTCGAATTGGTAGCCGAAGGCGACCCCGATTTCGGTCCTGAAGCCATCGGAAAAGTGAAGATTTTTGGCTGGCGCGGTCCCGATTACATTTCCAACCCCGCATCGGATGAGGCTGGCGTAGGCTGGGTCCTGGCCGAAAACTGGTGGCCCTACCAGCGTCCTACCTTTGTCACACCGCCTTTTGCCGGCTACGTCTCAGGGCATTCGACCTTTTCGCGGGCCGCCGCGGAGGTGCTCACCGCCCTGACGGGTAGCCCCTTTTTTCCGGGGGGCATGGGAGAGTTTGTGGTCCAAAAGGATGCGTTTTTGGTCTTCGAAGAGGGGCCTAGCGAAGACCTCCGCTTGCAGTGGGCCACCTACCGCGACGCCAGTGATCAGACCAGCCTTTCGCGCATCTGGGGCGGCATTCACCCGCCCGCCGATGACATTCCCGGGCGGCGCATGGGCGAGCAGATCGGTCCTATGGCGATGGCACACATCGAGCCGTATTTTCAGGGGGAGGTGCCGGTCGAGCCGATCAGCTACCAGCCCAAGGTCTATCCCAACCCCATCCGGCGGGGAGACTTTCTCTCGGTGGTCATCGATCAGGCTGCGCCCGACGCGGTGGCTCGCCTGCTGGATGCCCAGGGGCGTCTGCTGGCTGAACAATCAGCCCGGAGTAGAGCCAAAGGCACTTACCTGCAATTTGGTACCCAAGATCTGCGGCCAGGGATCTATCTGGTGCAGGTAGTGGGGCCCAACTGGCGCTTTGGCCGAAAAGTGATGGTGCTGCGGTAGCTTGGGGAGCGTTTTCAATCCTAAAGGCCAAGCCGTATCTTTGCAGGCCAATGAAGACCTTGAAGCAACAGCAGTTATCTGCCAGTATTCGCTATCGGCAAGCCGATCCGCTGCCGGTGATGGAGCAATTTTATACCCTGCAAGGGGAAGGAGCCTGGACGGGCACCCCGGCGTATTTCGTGCGCCTGGCGGGCTGCGACGTGGGCTGTGTGTGGTGCGATGTCAAGGACTCCTGGACCCCCCACGCTGAGCAGTATCAGTCTGCTCAGACCATCGCCGAGCAGGCCCTACAAAGTGGTGCCGAGCGCGTGGTGATCACTGGCGGCGAGCCGACGGTCTACGACCTGAGCAGGCTGACCGACACCCTGCATCAGGCTGGGCTGATCGTGCACATGGAGACCGCCGGGCCGCATCCCCTGGGCGGTGAGATCGATTGGGTCTGTTTTTCCCCCAAAAAATTCTTGCGACCCCAGGCAGCATTTTACCAAAAGTCGCACGAGCTGAAGGTGGTCATCTACCACGAAACCGATCTGGCCTGGGCCGAGACCCACGCCGCCCGCTGCGCTGGGCAGGTGCAGCTCTTCCTCCAGCCCGAGTGGAGCCGCCGCGAGCGCATCACCCCGCTGCTCATCGACCACATTCAGCGCCATCCCCACTGGCGGCTGAGTTTGCAGACGCATAAGTTTCTCGATATTCGGTAATCAATGGAACATTCGGAATTCGTGATTCGAAATCCGAAACTCTGCGGTGTGTCATTTCTGACCAATTACGAATGCTCAATTGCGAATGTCTAATTCTTCCCAATCCCTCGCCCTGCTCTTTGGCGGTCGCTCGCCGGAACACGAGATCTCGATCCGCTCGGCGCGCAACATCTTGCGGGCCATCGATCGTACGCGCTTTGAGGTGGTGGTGATCGGGCTGGATCCACAGGGGCGCTTTTGGCACCTGCCGGAGGCGGCGCTAGCTGAAAGCGACAAAACCCCCATCGTCTGGACCGAGGGCAAGGCCTTGGCCTTGGTGCCGGGACGAGCGGCCGAGCCCTTCGTTTACCTGGATGGAGGGGGGCAAGTACCTCCGGTGGAGGTGGCTTTTCCCATCACCCACGGTCCCTATGGGGAGGATGGCAGCCTGCAAGGGGTGTTGCGACAAGTGGGGCTGCCCTTCGTGGGGCCAGATGTGCTCGGCTCGGCGGTGTGCATGGACAAGGATGTGGCCAAGCGTTTGCTGCTGCAAGCAGACTTGCTCACCGCTGCTTTTCGCTGCTTTCAGTACCACGAGCGCGAAGCCATCGACTTTATGGCGGTGGCCAATGAGTTGGGCTTGCCCCTTTTCATCAAGCCTGCCAACATGGGCTCGTCGGTGGGGGTGCAAAAAGTGGAGAGCAAAGCCGCATTCGACGCGGCCATCGCAGAGGCTTTTCGCTACGACAGCAAAGTGATCGTGGAGGAATTCATGCAGGGGCGAGAGCTGGAATGCGCCGTGCTGGGCAATGGCATCCTGGCCACCACCTCGGTGGGTGAGGTAGGCATGGCTTCGGGCTTTTATACCTATGACGCCAAGTACCAAAGCCCCGACGCAGCCCAGGTGCTGATCCCTGCGCCCAACCTGGACGACGAGACCTTGGCCAAGCTCATCTTGGTAGCCAAAAATGCCTACCAAGCCCTGGCCTGCGAAGGCATGGCGCGGGTCGATATGTTTCTCACCGAAGAGGGGGCGGTCTACGTCAACGAAATCAACACGTTGCCCGGCTTCACCGATATCAGCATGTATCCCCAATTGTGGGAGCATGCAGGCACTCGCTACTCCGACCTGATCACGGCCCTGGTAGACCTGGCCCTGGAGCGCGGCGCACGTGATCGGGGGTTGGCCCGCGCGTTGGGGCGGTGAGATCGTGCGCTGTGAGAGGTGAGATCGCTGCGCTGCGAGAGGTAAGATCGTTGCACTGTGAGATTGCTGCGCTGCGAGAGGTGAGATCGGTAACCTACTTTTTACTGATCACTGACCACTGACCACTGATTACTGAACCATTGCCCATGGAGTATCCATCGAAGAAAATAGAAGCTGCCGTCAACGAGCTATCCAGCCTGCCCGGCATCGGGCGGAAGACAGCCTTGCGGCTGGCCTTGCACTTGCTCAAGCAGCCGGAAGAGGCCGCCGTGAAGCTCGGCGAGGCGCTGCGGGAGATGCGACAGGGGGTGAAGTTTTGTCAGACCTGTGGCAACATCTCCGACGAGGAGCTATGCGGTATTTGCAAAAATCCGCGCCGCAACCAGAAGCTGATTTGTGTGGTGGAGGACGCCAAGGACGTGATCGCCCTGGAGGGCACCAATCAGTACGGTGGGGCCTACCACGTGTTGGGCGGATTGATCAACCCCTTGCAGGGCATCGGTCCCAGCATGCTCAACATTGAGCCGCTGCTCACCCGCGTAAGCGAGCAGGGCGTGGAAGAGGTGATCTTCGCCTTCAGCGCCAATATCGAGGGCGACACGACCTCGTTTTATTTGTCCAAAAAGCTACATACGCTGGGAGTGAGCATTTCGAGCATCGCGCGGGGCATCCCAGTGGGGACCGATCTGGAGTTTACCGATGAGGTGACCCTGGCCCGCTCGCTGGTCAACCGTACCCGACTGATCTCGCCGGGAGGAGAGTAGAGCAGAGGGCCGTCGCAGGACCTGGCACGTTTGCAGATCGAAGCAATCGGCTGAGGCCATTCGAGCTTCGATCTTTCCCGCCAACGGAGCGATTGACCCGGCTGAAGAGGGTCGCAGGCTGAAATTTTTCAGAAAAAGGAGTACTTTGACGTTGCTCTTGTAACCGAATCACCTGTAACTACCTACCGCTTGAAGGATCTCATCAAAAAAGTCCGTCGCCTGGAGATCAAGATCCGCAAGATGGTCGATACCACCTTTGCGGGAGAGTACCAATCGGCATTCAAAGGCCAGGGCCTCGAATTCGACGAGGTGAGGCTGTATCAATACGGCGACGACGTACGCAGCATCGATTGGAACGTAACGGCTAAGACGGGTGAGGTTTTTATCAAAAAATTTCGCGAGGAGCGCGAGCAGACGCTTTTCGTACTCTTTGACGTGAGCGGCTCGGGTGATTTTGGCCCAGCGGAGGAAAATAAGCGCCTCATCGGGATGGAAATCGCCTCTATCCTGGCTTTTTCGGCGCTAAAGAACAACGATAAGTTTGGCCTGGCCACCTTTTCGTACCGGGTGGAAAAATATTACAAGCCCAACAAAGGGCGCAAGCACATCCTCAAGATCGTGCGGGGGGTACTCTCGCACACCAACAAAAGCGAGCACACCAGCCTGCGCAACGCCCTGGATTATGTGAAGTACACCCTCAAGCGGCGCTGAATTTTGCTGATTATCTCGGACTTTCTGGACCAGGACTACCAACGCTCGCTGACGCAATTGGCCCGCAAGCACGAGGTGATTTTGATTCGGCTGTTTCACCCCAACGAGACTTTCGAAAGCGGGTTTGGTACCATTCCGATCTTGGATATCGAGAGTCGGCGGCAGCGATGGCTCAATGCGGGTGATGCGGGCTACCGCCGCAAGCTCCATCAAAACTTTGCGGCCATCGAGCAGGAGTTGCAAGCCATTTGTCGTAAAAATCAGATCGATTATCTCTCGATCAACACCCAAGAGGATTACATCCCGGTCTTGGAAAGCTATTTTCGACAGCGCAACCATCGTCGGCGCGCTGTGCCCAATCACAGCAAAGCATGAAAGCACGTTTTTGGTATCGGTGGTCGTGGTTGCTGCTATTTCACCTGGCAGTGGCGGGGGTTGCTCAGCCGCCTCAGCCACAGGTGCGCCTGAGTTTCGAGCAAGATTCGGTGGCGCTGGGCGAGCGAGTAGAATTGACCTTCGAAGTAACGCACGACCCTAAAACGCAAGTGCTCTTTCCTAGTCGGCGCAAAGACTTTTTGCCCTTTGACTTCGTGCGCAGTCAGCAGCCGACTCAGGAGCAGGTCGGTGAGCGAGTCAGGGAGTCATTGGTGTACGAAATACGGACCTTCGATCTGGCTTCGCGGCAGGCGGTTACGCTGCCCTATCAGTACCAAAGCGAAGCTGATACCATCAACGCGCAGGTGCGCAGCGATTCAGTGATTCTGGCGGAGCGCATTCTTGAGCTGAGCGATACCCTCAAGTACCGATTGGCCCCCAATCTGTACGATTTGGTGAAGGAGGAAGACCACAGCCTGATCTGGCTTGCAGGGGTGGGAGGGCTATTGGCCTTGGGACTCTTGATCTGGATACTGAGGCGTCCGGTGGCCTACCTGCTGGCCCGGCGCAATCTGCTGACGGAGTGGCAGCAGGTGCGTCGTCAGGTGCAGCGCCTGGAGAAGGTAGAAGATCAGCGCCACCTTTTCGATGAACTTTCCCGCCTTTGGAAACATTGGATGGATCCCGAAGATCGCTTTGGATTGCCGAGCATGACTACCACTGAGCTGGAGAGCCGCCTGCCCCAGCTTGCCCATCTGACCCCTGGGCAGCGGGCAATTCTGTTGCAAGCCTCGCGCGACGCCGACCGCACCATCTACGCGGGGCAGCAGTTGGATCGTCCCACCATTTTGCAGTTGATTCACAGCCTGGTGGAGGTGATGCAGATCGAATACAAACGCCGCGACAAGTTGGTGCGCCGTCGGCATAAGCCTCACCTAGATGAACGGTCAGGGGTGTAAGGGAATAAGGCAATAAGGGAATAAGGCAATAAGGCAATAAGGATATAAGTAGGCTGTGCAGAATAACGAGAAAAGGGTGTTACATTTTCAGAGTATGAAAGGGTTTGAAAATGAGCGTTACAGCCAATGGCCTCTCGGCGGATTGCAAATCCGCCCCACGTTGGGGTGGCCTGGAACAGTCCAAAAAGGTAGCGTAGTTTTTTTTCCAGAAACTCTGGGATTCTGCACAGCCTAGATATAAGGGAATAAAGGTATAAGGGAATAAGGTGCTCAGGTACAGCATTTTACCTTCCGTTCCTTTCAATTAAGAATTACTGATTACGAATTTCGAATGCGAAGCACTAGGTCCCTTAGTCCCGGGGGTTGGTTGCAATCCTACGTTTGGCAAGCACCCCCCCAAACAGCCTCTGAGGGCCTATCGTTTGCCACGAAAAAAACGCTGCATCAGCTCGGCACAGGGCTGGGCCAGCAGCCCGCCCGTGACCTGGGTTTTGGGATGTAGCAGCGGGGGCTGGTAGCGGCGATAGCCGTATTTGGGCTCTTCGGCCCCAAAGACGATGCGCCCGATTTGCGACCATCGCAGGGCGCTGGCACACATAGGGCAGGGTTCTACCGTGACAAACAGGGTGCAGTCGCGCAGGTATTTGCTGCCCAAGTGATCGCAAGCCGCCGTGAGGGCGATCATCTCGGCGTGGGCGCTGGGGTCGAGCAGGCGCTCGGTCTGGTTGTACCCACGCCCAATGATGCGGCGCTGGCTTACGACTATGGCCCCGATGGGCACCTCGTCGGCTTCAAATGCCTGCTCTGCCTCTTGTAGGGCCTGCTGCATGAAGTGTTCGTCGGAATGAATACTGAGAAGTGCCAATTTTTTGGATATTTTTTGGGAGGAGGTAGTTGAGGTTATAAATTGAATAAGTATTTTTCCTTGTCGATGTTCTGCCTATTTACTTACCCAACTTACGCGCATGGATACCCTGGAAATTTCGAATCTTTTTGAAAAGCTCACCCAAGAGTTGGCCGGCTGGGTCGAGACCCTGGTGCTGATGACCCCCAACTTGCTGTTGGCGATTTTGGTGGTGGTGGTCTTTGGCGTTGGTTCTCGCTACGTACGCAAGCTTAGCCTCAATCTGCTACATCGGGTTTCTGACAACGAAGCCGTCAACAGCCTGATCGCTACTATCTTGCGCTTGAGCATGCTAGCGCTGGGGTTGTTTTTTGCCTTGAGCATTGTCAAGCTCGACAAAACGGTGACGACCTTGCTGGCTGGAGTCGGGGTGATCGGCTTGGCCTTGGGCTTTGCCTTTCAAGACATGGCCTCCAACTTCATTGCGGGGGTGTACATGGCGGTACGCAAGCCCTTCAAAATCGGCGACATCATCGAGTCGAATGACTACATGGGCAAAGTTACTGAAATCTCCCTGCGCAGTGCGGTGATTCGTACTTTCGACGGGCAAAAAATCGTGCTACCCAACCGCCTGCTGTTCGAAAATCCCCTCAAAAACTACTCCATGGGTCAGCGCCGCATCGACCTCGGGGTAGGGGTATCCTATGGCGATGACCTACAAAAGGTAGAAGACGTGACCCTGATCGCGGTGAAAAACTTACCTATGGTAAATCGGGAGCGCCCGGTCGACCTCTACTATGAGGGCTTTGGCGATAGCTCCATCAATTTTATCGTGCGCTTTTGGGTAGAGTTCAAACAGCAGACCGACTACCTCAAAGCGCGCAGCGAAGCTATCAAAGCCATCAAAGCGGCTTACGACGCAGAGGATATCACCATTCCTTTTCCCATTCGTACTCTGGACTTTGGCATCAAGGGCGGCGAAAAGCTGGATGCGATGCTCAGCGAGCAGAGAGAGGGTTGAGGACGATCTCACCTATATGAACGGTCATGGGGTATAACAAGAATAAGGGTGTAAGGTGGTCAGGTACAGCATTTATACTTCCGTTCCTCTTGGCTCACTCAGTGGCTGCCCAAGCGGCTATCTTTACCCACCTATATGAAAGGGGCGTAGGAGGCTTCGGCACAGGCAGCCCCCCACATAT
>CAYVAP010000033.1:0-15578 GCA_964449365.1 uncultured Bacteroidia bacterium | reverse complement strand
CATGGCTTTGATATTCGGCTTCTGAAAGATCGAGGTCAAAGAAACGACATACTTTCTCTAACAATTCTACACAGCCCCTTATATCCCTGACCGTTCACATAGGTGAACCCATTCCTCTAGTGCCCGTTGAGGTGCTCGACGATCTTCACCAACTCGTCGAGATGCTTGGGGTTGAGCTTTTCTTGCTTGATGTACGCCGCCATGCCGGGCTCGATGCCTTCGAAGAGGTTGCGGGCTTGGCGCTTGCGTCGGGGAATTTCGATCAGGCGATCGTGATCAGTAAGGTAGTAGGTGGTCTGGACTGCGATTTGTTCATTGGTATGGCCTGCGTCGAGAGCAGGTACGTAGTTGGGCGGCAGCACCTCGATGCGATCTTTGGCCAGCAGGCTGTGGGTTCCTTCGAAGATCCATTCGAAGAACCCAGCGTAGCTACCCTCTATTGCCAGGGCCTGACTCGCACGTACGAAGCGGTGCGGTCCCTCAGCATCAATCAGCACAAACTCTTTGATCTGATTACCAGGAATCACGCCCACCTCATGGTCAGACTTGACTTCCAGGCGCTCAGTCAGCAGGTCGTATTTCAGGCGGACGTCTTGTACGGTGGCCCCAGTTTGTAGCAAAACGGTTCCTTCCAACCAGGACTCGTCCCAGAAGGTAGAGCCTTCGACCTTACGCTCTTTCAGATCGATCGTATTGACAGCCTCGCCGGGGTAAAAATTGCCAGGCGTAGCGGTCAGCATGGGGTTGTTGCGCTGAGCAACCGTACACAGAGGCAGCAGCGCAAGCAAGAGGGTACCAAGGCGGATCATAGACAATTTTGAGTTAAGATATACTTCAAAGTGGTTGAATGGTAGAGTGGTTGATTGATTGAATGGCCTTGTTATCAATAAGTTATCGTGTCTTACAACTCTACAATCATACTACTGGACATGAGCCTTTGGCGCGTTCGTTTTTTGGACAAGATGGACAAGATGGGACAAGCTTAACAAGATAGCTTTCAGGTGCTTGTGATCCTGTGAATCTTGAAATTCTGTCTGAATGGATGATGTCCAGTAGTCTGCTCTACAATCCTTACGCCACGTAGGATAAAACAAGTAGGTTTTGCCTCATCAACGATTCTGGTCAGGATGAAGTTGGTAGAGAAACCAGCAGGCGCTGTCATCTTTGAGTTAGCATGAGGCGGGACTGATGGCTTCGTTTGGCCAAGGCGCAGTCAATGAAAGCACCCTTTCCGCCAGAGGAGGAAAGGGTGCCGCATTATCTATGGGAGAAATCCACTGATCAGTCAGCGAAAATCCACAGGTCATCATCGAGCAAGAAGGCACCATCGCCCGTCTGCTCCTGCCGCGACTCTGCAACCTCTAGTTGAGCCGCGTTGAGCTGCGCCTCGCTTACGGGGTAGAGGAAGCGACGAGGAACGCCACCGGAGGGATTCAAGCCGTTTGCTCCACCAGAAGCGGGCGTCAGGGCAGGGTATCCCGTACGGCGGAAGTTGTTCCAGGCTTGCTGGATGGCATAGCCGTAGTACGAATAGTAGGCTTCGGTCATGACCAACTCGAGCTTAGCCTCGAAGTCCGCTTGATCGGCGACCTCGGCTACGGCATCGATGTATTCGGTAGCTGCCCCTGCCATTACGCCATTCATATCCATGCTGGCTTGGATGCCTGCCTCCATGGCCGCCTGTACCTCTGCGTCAGCCGCACCGGTGCGCAGCAGGGCTTCCGCTTCGATGAACTTCAGCTCTGCGTAGGAGATCAAGGGAATCACTGAGATGTCCTGCGACCAAGTCAGGTTAGAAGGGGTACCGGCGAAGAAGCCAGTCTCACCGTCCACGTAGAAAGGCAAGCGGGGGTCAGCGGCATCAGTCAAGGCATTGAAAAAGAACCCTGAAATAGCTAGCGTATTAGGTCGCTCAATCCCAAACTTCGCAATGGGGTTGTTGGAGGTTTGTGAAGAACCCCACTCGAAGTTGGGCTGATCGCCTGTGCTGATAAAAGCATTGCTTAAGTCAGTCAGGGCAACGGTCGCCGCCTCAGGGTTGCGCTTCGAAGCCATCATGTGATAGCGTGCCTTGAAGGCCCAGGCGGTAGCTATCCAGGAGGCCGCATCACCCCCAAAGATCAGGTCGTCGCCGCTCGGAGGAGCGGCCGAAGGCTCACCGCTCAGCAAGGCAATCGCCTCATCGAGCAGAGACTGTACCGTGGCGAAGATATCCTCTTGTGGGTCATAGGCAGGAGAGAGGTTATCAGATCCTAGAAAAGCCTCACTGTAAGGCAAATCTCCAAAGTAAGAAGCGGCCATTCCCAACTCGTTGGCCAGGATAATCTTCGCGATCCCTTCATAGTGAGGACGACGATCTTCATCCTCTCCTCCTTGAGCCTTGGCGATCATAACGTCGGCATCTTTGCCCGAGCCAGCATAAAAGCCCGTACGCCAGTAGTTATTGAAGGCATCTTCGGCGATGACGTAATTGGAGAACTGCAACTGCTGGGCGTCGACGCCCTCGAAGTACTGCATCATGATCCCCGACACCCGGGCGGGGTTGGCCGACTGATTGTACGCTGCCTGAGAGAGCAGGCTAGGCATGATCAGGTCGATGTTTACATCGGTAGGGCGAGTAGGGTCGATGTTGGTTTCGGGCAGGTTACAAGCCGAAAATCCCAGAAACATCGCACCCAGGAGATATATGAGATGTTGTTTCATTATGATAATTGGTCTGATGGAAAAAAGGGACAGGAAAACCGAAATCAGCTCAGGACCGGACAACCCGGTCTTCCTGCCCTCTGACTCATACAAAGATTAGAAGGAAATCCGGATGCTACCACCGTAGCTACGCGTATTGGGCATGTTGAAGTAGTCCAGGCCAAACCCATTCGAAGCCCCAGTGAGGTTGGTCTCGGGGTCGATACCAGGGAAGTCAGTACTCAGCAACAAGTTGCGACCCGAAGCCGTTAGGGTCAGCTCACCCAGCCCGATTTTGCTCAGCATCGAAGCCGGGAAAGTGTAGCTCAGCGTAACTTCACGCAGGCGCACCCAGCTTGCATCGTAGATGCTCATCTCAGAGATCCCACCGAAGCCATAGCGTACCCAGTAATTGCCCACATTCAGCGGCAGCGTAGGATCATGATAAGCAACGGCTGTCGTGTTCGGTTGAAAAGAACCATCAGCTTGCTCTACTACCCCTTCGAATGTCGTGGTCTCGTTGCGCAGTTCACCGGATACCTCCGAGGTACCAAAGTAGTCCATGATCCCACAGGTACCACACCACACATCACCCCCTTGACGAATGTCAATCAAAGCGGACAGGCTCAACCCCTTGAAGGTAAAGGTATTGCGAATCCCCAGCAGGAAGTCGGGGTTGGGATCGCCCAATACCACTTTGTCAGCGCCCAATACGGGGAAGCCGTCTTCGCCAATGATGGTTTCACCGTCTTCGGTCTTGGCAAAGGGATCGCCGAAGATGGCCCCGAAAGGCTCGCCGGTCACGACACGCGAAGAAGTGGACACGAAACCAGAAAGGCCAATCTCTGAGATATTCTCAGCCAGGGTGTCTACGGTATTTTCGTAAGCCGTAAAGTTCCCCTGAATAATCCACTCAAAGTCATTGGTGCGCACGGGTACGATGTCGAGAATCCCTTCCCAACCAGTGTTTGAGATGACCCCCGCATTTTGTACAAATTCAGTAAAGCCCGTAGCAGCCGGAAGCTGCACCGCGATGATCTGGTCGCGCGACTTAGAGTCGTAGTAAGTTACGTCCAGACCGATGCGACCATTCAGGAACTTCAGCTCTGCCCCTACCTCAAAGGTGGTGGTGGTCTCCGGGATCAGATTGGGGTTACCCAACTGAATGTCGCGCTCGAACGCACTGGTACCAAAGGCTGGGAAAGTAATGCCCGTGATGAAGCCATCACCGCCGCTGAAGGCAGAGTTGAAGTAGTTGCTCGTCGAATAGATGGGGGCGTCGTTGCCGACTTGTCCCCAAGAAATGCGCAGCTTACCATAGGGCAGGATGGGGTTGCTGCTCATCCCTAGCGCTTCAGTAAACGCAAAGCCCAGACTAGCCGCAGGGTAGAAGAAGCTATTGTTGTCTTCCGGCAGCGTCGAAGACCAGTCGTTGCGGGCCGACAGGTTCAGGAACAGATAGTCAGCGTAAGAGAGGTTGACCGTACCAAATACCCCCACCAGTTCGCGCTGAGAGATATCGTCGGAAGAGACCACATCAGACGCATTACGGATGTTGTAGTAATCGGGCGAAGCCAGGGTATTTCCAGTGATGGTCTGCGAAGATACCAGGGTGCTATAGTAGTTGTGGCCCAGGGTGGCGTTGACGCTCAGATCCGACCCGATGTTGCGGTTGAACATCAGCAGGAGGTCCGAGTTGATGTCGCGCGAGCTGATCCACTGCTGATACACCTGACCGGGGCTCCAGCCGGGATTGATATCAAACGCCCCATCGCGCTCTTCCGAGTAGTAATCCAGACCGAGCTTGTAGCTTGCGGTCAGCCAGGGAGTGAACTCATAAGACAACGAGGTGTAGCCGATCATACGGTTGACATCGTCTTCGAATGGATTCTTGTTCACCGTCCAATAAGGATTGTCATAGATCCCAGCGCGGTAAGAACGCTGCGAACCATCGGGTAGCTCGTAGGTAGAAGACTCATCAGCGGCTTCTTGACCTTCTAGGCCATCGCCGATGTCAAAAGTGGGCGTATTACGCAGCAGACCTAGCATCACGCCCGAGAGGTTTGAGCCACGCTGAATACGGAAACCACCGGAGTTGATGAAGTTGGCCGCCATGCCAGCGGTCAGCTTACTGGTCAACTTAGCCTGTACATTCGCCCGGAAAGTGCTGCGGCTGAAAGTCGCGTTGGGCACTACCCCGTTAGAGGAGAGTTGACCCGCCGACAGGTAGTAGGTGATGCGATCGGTACCGCCAGATACCGATGCATTCAGGTCGTAAGTGTTACCCGTTACGAAGAAGCTGTAAGGGTCATAAGCCTGAGCAGGCTGACCGTTGCCGGTGCCTGCGGGTACCAATCGTCCGTTTCGGTCAAAAGGATAGTCTTCGTCCCCATCAAACTCCAAGCTAGAAATCTCAGGACCCCAGCTAAAGCCTTCCAAGGTTTCGGGATCGCGATAGGTTGTGACCCCTACTTCGCCCGGTTGCAAGGTACCACCGTTCTCATCACGAGGCTGCCCCTGTGCAAAAGAACTTTGCATCCCCGGCAGCTTGTTCACCTGATCAGCCGTGTAAGAAGCTGAAATGGTGATTCGCGGCTTACCCGACTTACCCGTCTTGGTGGTGATGATCACTGCGCCATTGGCCGCACGAATACCGTAGAGCACCGTGGCTGCCGGACCTTTCAACACGGTCAACGACTCGATGTCATTAGGGTTGAGGTCAATGGCACGGTTGGACTGATCTACTCCGTCCACGTCATTGCCAACCTCGGAGTTGTCGATAGGTACTCCATCGATTACGAAGAGCGGCGAGTTGCTGCCGTTGACAGAGGTCGCTCCTCGCACCCGAATGTTGGCGGAAGCGCCAGGCATTCCGGAAGAAGAGATCACCTGTACCCCGGCTACTTTGGAGTTGAGCGCATTGACCAGGTTGGTCTCGCGGGCGTTGACGATGTCAGTCGCATCGACGTTTTGCACCGAGTAACCCAGTGATTTGCGGTTGGCTTCCAACCCTACTGCGGTTACGATAATCTCATCGAGTTGGAGGTCGTCAGCCGACAGGGCCACGTCGATAGAGGTAGTTCCATCAATGCTGCGCTCGACGGTCGAGCGGCCCACGTACGTAAAAAGGATGCTTTGCGCGCCATCCGGCACCTCGAGGCTGTACATTCCCTCACCATCGGTAAACATCCCGATGGTGGTCCCTTTGACTAGCACCGCCACGCCTTCGATCGGCTCTCCGCTCTCGGCGTCGGTAACCTTACCGGTAATGGTAGTTTGTGCACAAACTGCTCCCGCTGACAGCATCAAGGCTGCCAGCCAGCATAGAAATCGTCTCATGTAGTAAAGCTTTGGTTTGACGTTAAGTTAGCTCACTCAGACAAAGAAAGAACGGTCTCTGTAGAATCCATTTGCCCACATGGGCAGGTAGTAAAGTCTCATTGTAGCAGTAGGCGTACTATCCAAATTGACAGTATAAACAGCACAACGCTGAAGGAATGTTAGGTGGTTGCCTGGGAAAGAAAAAAATTATATTCTAACCTTAATGCTAAGATAACAAATAAGCTTTGATCAAAAGCAACTCTCACCTTGCACAGATCAGATTTTTTTGCTAAAAAATAATCAATTCATTGATAACCAGGCAAGTACTCCGATCTCTCCAAATAAAATATCGCCCTCTGCCTGGCAGAGGGCGACCACTATCATCCCAGAGAAATGAATTTTCGATCCGCATCGGCGTAAATTCTGGCAGAGGCCCATCCGCGTCGATAGCAACTCGCCGATCTTGGGTTACGACTTCTCCACGATAGAGGCTTTGGCCAGGAGGACCAAGGCATCGATGGCCCCTAAAAGCCAAACCCCCCGCTCTGTATGAGCGAGGGGTGTATGGTAAAGGTCAATTGGACGTGGCAGGTGAACCTACCTAGATTGGTATCAGAGTGTGTCTACCTGGGTAACGATCAGAATGACACTAACTGGATCAAGTTCTTCTCCCAAGGCGTTGGCATTACTCCCACCACGACCGATGGTCAACCCATTCGTTACGGATGTGATTGAAATAGTAGCCGTGTCGATGAGCGTACGAGTGATCTCACCCGTCATCGCAGTGTCAAGGATCGCGCTTAGCGATCCATCTTCTCCCAAGGCATTTTCGGGAATCGCGATATCTACATCAAACTCAAAATCCCGAGCCGGAAAAGTAACTGTATTGGCCCCATCGATGCTGGGAATCCCTGAGATTTCATAGGTCACGTCAAAAGTACTGCTGTTGTAGGGCAGACTTTCCAGCGTGAGGGTGGCCGAAGAAGGGCTGGTTTCTGTAATGGCCGCATCCAAATCATCATCACTGTCCCAGCGGATGTAGTTGCTCGTGGCATTATCAGAAATTTGAATTTCTGTATCCGGATCGACCAGCTCGCGCTCACAGGAAGAGCTGATAAAGAGCACAACCAGCAAACTGGCGAAAACCCATATAGTATTCTTCATCTTACTAATTGACTAAGTGGAAAAATGGATGGAAGTTGAATTACTGGTCGAACCACATCTTGTCGTCGAGGTTCTTCTGGTTTGGAATGCTGGGGTTAGAAGTGACCTCTAGAGGCGGGTACTGGATTCGGCGGATAATGCCACTGATGGGTGAGTTGGTAGGATCACTCAGCTCTGGCCATTCTGTGCGACGCCAGTTGGTCCAAGCCTCTATGGTACGCTCGAAATACTCGATCCACTGCTGAATATAGATCGAACGCAATGCCTCTTGCTCAGATAGCGTATTCAGGTCAGGAAGGGAGGCGAGATACGCATCGATCTGGGCTGCTGATACTTCATAATATTCGCAAGAAGCGCGGATCCCATCGCGATAGCGCTGGTCTGCTGTGGCCTTGTCGCCAAACCGAAACTCCACTTCTGCTTCTAGCAGCATTTGCTCTGCATAAGTGAAAAACAAGTCTGGCTGATCAGGACGAATGATCCCATTGCTAGGCGTACCGTTGTCGTTGAACCATGTGATACGAGCACTAGTTTGAGGATTCCCTGCTTCACCTGGACCGTTTGGCTGTAACTCGCCATCCGCCCCTGGACCGGGGGTAAAGAAGATATCTACCCGAGGATCATTCAAGTCCTGCATCGGCTCGATCAATGCCTCACTCCCGAAGTAGACAATATTGTCGCGTCCAGTGTAGGTATCCAAGATACGCCAAACGGGGTTTTGCTCGATTGGGCTGTTGTTGTAAGGCACGAAAGCGTTATCAGCTTGAGAACTGATCATCCCTCCTTCACGGATCATTGATATCATCTCATCGCCATTGGCCCCTCCCAATGCATCACTCATGGTGAGCATCGTGCGGAGCTTGAGCGAGCGGGCAAACTTGGCCCACTGCTCCATATTGCCTGCATAGACGAAATCGTTGGGGGCCTTGATGCCCAATTCTGAGGTCACATCCATGCTATCTAGCGCCTCATCCAGAAGGGCAATACAGCCGTTCATGACGTCTTCTTGCGGGTCGAATTTTGGTGCTACGATAGAGGTATCGATGGCTTCTGAGAAAGGAATGTCTCCCCAGATAGAAGAAGCAAAGAGGTACCCATGAGCCGACATGATCTTGCACTGGGCGATTGCATTATTATCGACCACCACATCCCGGCGTGCAATTTGGATGGCTTGGTCCAGGTTCTTCTGGAGACCGGTGTAGACAGTACGCCAGGTGTTGCCATTGGTAAAGGGGCTGATGACGTAGCGGCCAGGGCTAACAAATACCCCGAAAGTGCCTGGTGCCCAAATTTGAGACCAAGAACCAGCCGAAGGACCCGTTTCAATCGCACGGGTATTAGAATAGCCCGTCATTGATGCGGAGAACAAGAAAGCGGGCTCCGCAGACGTGCTACGGTTGGGATTCGCATTGATATCGAAGTAGTCTCTACAACCAACGATAGCAAAGAGCATCAGAATGGCTGAGACCTGTATGAAAAACCTTTTCATCTTGATTAAGCTTTGTTGTGATTAACAATTGCAATGACAAGAAAATACAACTCAAACGAGAGCTATACTTGTTAGAACTGCAGGTTGAGGTTGAACCCGAAGGTACGCACAGAAGGCACACTCTGAAACTCTACCCCCTCACCCGTCAAACTGGTACCAAAGAAGTTGGTCTCTGGGTCAATGTGTGGCACATTGCTTTGCAGCAACAATAAGTTACGACCTTCCAAGGCCAGCGTAAGGGTCTCGATAGGTAGATTGGCCATCATGCTCTTGGGGAAGGTGTAGCCAAATCGCACTTCACGTAGCTTGGTGAAAGAAGCGTCAAAAGTCGAGGACTCAGCCGAGCCATTTTGGGTATAGTTGGACCAGAAAGCACGCATACTTTCTACGGGTGTGGTATTAGGTACCACGTTTCCATCTCCGTCGATGTTGACTCCTTGATCGATAAAGGTTTCACCACGTCCCTCGAGGGTCTCGATGGCAAGCCCTGAGCCGCGCAAACCAGAAACCGTACTGGAGTAAATAACTCCCCCTTGACGAGTATCGATGAGAAAGCTCAGCAAAAAGCCTTTGAAGGTGAACTCATTATTGATCCCTAGGGTAAAGTCAGGATAGATGTTCCCTAAGCGAACCTCATCTCCCAACTGACGCAGCCCTGTCTCGGGGTTGATGATCACCTCATTGGATGCCGAGTCACGCTGCCAACCAGCACCATACAGCCCGAATGGCTGTGGATCACCGATCACGTTTCCTTCTTCATCGCGTTCAGGCGCTTCTG
Organism: uncultured Bacteroidia bacterium; assembly: GCA_964449365.1. Classification (GTDB taxonomy): domain Bacteria; phylum Bacteroidota; class Bacteroidia; order J057; family J057; genus CAYVAP01. The sequence goes on along the minus strand of CAYVAP010000033.1, from coordinate 6,144 downwards.
CTTTGATCTGAATGCCCGAAAAACCAGAGGTTAGGGTGAGCTCTTCTAGCCCTTCAGCCAATTCAACCACCTCGTTGAGGTTTTGCTGGAAATTGGCAGTGATGTTCCAAGAGAACCCGTTTCCTTTGCTGCGAATGGGATACCCGCTTAGCAGGACTTCCCAGCCACGGTTCCGCACAACCCCCGCGTTGATTGACCTGGCAGCAAATCCCGTCGATTGCGGAGTGGCAATGTTCAAGATCTGGTTGTCGGTAGTCTGGTTGTAATAAGTTAAATTCAGATTCAGGCGGCTTTTGAAGAAGTTTAATTCAACCCCTGCCTCAATCCCTCGCTGACGCTGAGGGACCAAACCTGCATTAGGGATGACATCAGTAGCCTCAAAAGAGGTAGTAGGGACCGTATTGTTATTTGCTTGATACTGCGTAAATACGTCTGTGATAGCTAGATAGGTAAACTCCAATAGGTAGGGACTGGGGGCAGAACCCACCTCGGCGTAGTTAGCACGTATTTTACCGTACGAGAGGATACTGGGATCAATGTTCAGGGCTTCGGAGAACACCCAGCTCAGGCCTACGCTGGGATAAAAGAGAGCAATATCATCGTTCTCGATGTCTACTCCTGGATTCCGCAGCGTAGAGGTCCAGTCGTTGCGAGCAGTAGCCGTCAAATACAGCCAATCTTTGTACCCTAAGGTAAAGTCAGCAAATGCTCCGATCAAGCGAGTCTGTATGGTTCGATTATCGGTAGGAACAGAGGATGAGGCATTGTTGAAACGATACAATCCATCTGCTGCTAAATCAGAAGCCAACCAACTCTCAATCCTATCGAAGGTTTCGTATACATTGTATCCTGCAACCGCAGTCAGGTTGAGGTCTGGGGTGAAATCGTAGTCAACGTTTGCTAAGACATCGAGATTGAGGTTACGACTATAAATCTGAGCCGTGGTAAAGAGTCCATTTGCTGCGCCGATCGTATTCTTAACCGTAGGACGGAAGCGGTACTCTTGAAAGAAGTCGGTCCCCAGACGAGCAGTGAAGTCGAGCCAGTCTGTTGCAATAAATTTTATCTCCCCAGATCCAAAAATACGGTCGAGTTCGGACTCATACACGTTATTATTGATGACCCAGAAGGGGTTATTGCTAGTAGGATTCAGCCCGACAGGATTGCCTGCCTCATCTACTAAGTTGTCGGGATCTGAGAGCTTCGACATATCCGTCGTACGGGGGATAAAATTGATGCCCAGCAGGTTGGGATTGTTAGATCCCTGAGAAGCTCGACCGAAAGAAGTAGAACGGATGTAGTTGGCGGAGACTCGGCCTTCTATCCGCTTGCCAAAATCACGCCCTGTACTGACCGAGATGTTGTGACGGTCATAGCCAGAGTTAGGCACAATCCCTGTTTGAGTTAAGTAGGTATACCCCAACCGGAAGTCCCCCTGATCATTGGCGTTTGCCAAAGAAAAACTGTTGATAAATGTACGACCGGTTTCGTAGAAATCGCGTACGTTGTCAGGAAAGGCTTGTAGCGTAACGGAGTCTCCGAGAAAGTCAGGGAAGCGTTGGTCTTGCACATCTTCGATACGAGGCCCCCAACCATTTGTAAAATTCTCAATGTCGTAGCGTCCATCATCCCCCGAGGCATACTCATTTTGAAACTCGGGCAGCACCAAGACATTGTCTAAACGGAACGAAGAATTAAACGTAACTTTTGCGCTACCGCGCTTACCGCGCTTGGTGGTGATCACAATCGCACCATCTCGTGCACGTGCGCCATAAAGAGCAGTAGCGGCAGCACCTTTCAAGATGGTCATATCTTCGATGTCATCGGGGTTGATGTCTGATGCGCGGTTGCCAGCGTCAACCCCCCCACTGATGATATTGCTTCGAGTACCATTGTAGCCAGAATTGGAGACAGGTACCCCGTCAACGATAAAAAGTGGCTGACCTGTACCCGAAAGTGAACTCGCACCGCGAATCAGGATACGGACTCCACCACCAGCTGTACCAGATTGAGTAGAAACTCGCACCCCAGCAACTTTCCCGGCAATATTCTCGACCAAGTTGGTAGAACGAGCTTTCGTTACCTCCTCTTGAGATAATGTCGCCACATCATAGCCCAGGGCCTTTTTGCTGCGTGAAATACCTACTGCGGTAACCACTACCTCGCTCAGTGAGGTTACCTCTTCTTCCATAGACACATCGATGGTCGTGGATTCACCAATAGAACGCTCCACTGTCTTACGACCTACATAGGTGAAAAGAAGACTCTTTTCATTTTCCGGCACATCAAGACTGTAGCGTCCTTTTGAATCCGTAAACATCCCGATGGTGGTCCCTTTGACCAGTACCGCCACGCCTTCGAGCGGCTCTCCGCTCTCAGCGTCGGTGACCTTACCAGTAATGGTAGTCTGGGCAAAAATTGCCCCCGATGACAACATCAAGGCTGCCAGCCAGCATAGAAATCGTCTCATGTAGTAAAGCTTTGGTTTGACGTTAAGTTTGCTCACTCAGACAAAGAAAGAACGGTTTCGGTAGGATCTCTTTGCCCACATAGACAGGTAGCAAAATCTTATAGTAGTAGGCATACCCTCCAAGTTGATAGCATAAACAGCACAACGCTGAAGGAATGTTAGATGGTTGCCTAGCGGAGAAAAAATTAGATCCTAATATTAACCCCAAGACAACAAATAAGCCCTGGTCAAGAACAACTCTCATCTTGGGATCATTTGATTTTTTTTTGAATTGAAAAACCAATGGTTTGATAATCAAATGAATGCAAGTAATTTTTAGTGGGAGCAAAAGTTCGCCGGGCCCATTTTAGCTGAGTTTGGCCAAGGCTGCCTCCACGTTGGCTTGGATGCGCGCAGGTAAGTGGGGAGCAATGCTTCGCTCAAAAGGCAGCCCAGTCATGGTCTCATACAGCTCGATGTAGCGCTCGCTCACCTGGGCGATGAAGTCATCGGGCATCGCAGGCATCTGCTGCCCGTCCTTACCCTGAAAGCCCTGGCCCATCAGCCATTCTCGCACGAATTCTTTGGAGAGCTGCTGCTGCTTTTCGCCCTTGGCTTGCCGCTCCTCGTAGCCCTTGGCATAGTAGAAGCGCGAAGAATCAGGCGTGTGCACCTCGTCGATCAAGTACACCTCATCATCGTAGGTACCAAACTCGTACTTGGTATCTACTAGCAGTAGGCCGCGCTGCGCAGCCATCTCAGTGCCGCGCCGAAACAGCGCCAAAGCATAGTGCTTGATCTTGCCCCATTCCTCCTGATCGAGCAGGCCCGATTTGAGGATCTCCACCTCAGAGATGTCCTCGTCGTGCCCGATCATCGACTTGGTAGCCGGGGTGATGAGCGGCTCGGCAAAACGATCCCCCTCCGCCATGCCCTCGGGCATGGGTACCCCGCAAAGCTCGCGCTTGCCTGCCTGATACTCGCGCCAGGCGTGGCCCGCCAGATAGCCGCGCACCACCACTTCTACCAAAATCGGCTTGCAGCGCAATGCTATGGTCACGTTGGGATCGGGGGCCGCAATGAAGTGGGTCGGAACCAGCTCTTTGACCGCATCGAAAAAAAACGCCGATACCTGATTGAGCACCTGCCCCTTATGCGGGATGCCACGCGGTAAGATATGGTCGAAGGCCGAAATGCGATCACTCGCCACGATGACCAGATACTTCTCGGCGATGTTGTAAACATCTCGTACTTTGCCAGCGTACTTGTCGCGTTGACCAGTGAACTGAAAATCCGTATGGGTAAGGGCTGCCATGGGAAGTTGAAATTTACCGGTTGATCATCTACCAGGCACACTAAAAACCTACAAGTTAGGGGATGAGCAGTGATTGTGCAACCATCCCGGCCAGGATTTTTCCTTAGCCAGAAGCACTCTTTTCGACACAAGAACCAACCCCTCCCTCCGAGGCATCCGCTGGTCAGGGTTATGGATCCTGCAAAAAAATCGTGTATTTCTACCTTATGAACCTTTTTTTTGTGATTCATCTCCACGCCAAATCAAGCCATCGCAATGACGCACTCCCCCTTATCCTGTTTTAGCATCCTGCTGCTCGTGAGCTTGGGCCTGACTGCCTGCGGGCCTGGCCGCGCCGTGCAGAAATACGACTACCTCACCAAAGATGCCAAGCGCTACAACCGCGACGAGCGCAAAGACGATGCCTCCACCCACCCTAGTACCTCTGCGTCGCACCCTACACCTGCCCATAGCGCGTCAGACGCCGAGATCATCGTCCAGACGGCCCTTTCTTACGAGGGCACACCTTACCAATACGGCGGCACCTCGCGCCGAGGCATGGATTGCTCAGGCTTGATCAATGCTTCTTATCAGGCCGCCGATCGCTATGTGCCCCGCACCTCCTCGCAGATGGCAGCAGAGGGCAAAAAGGTGGCGCTCGATCAGGTGCAGCCCGGCAACCTGCTGCTATTCAGTGCCAAAGGAGGCTCAAGCATCGACCACGTGGGCCTCGTCGTCGAGGTCAATGGCAATGACATCGCCTTCATCCACGCTACCACCAGCGCCGGCGTACGCGTCGATCGACTCAGTGATGAGTATTGGGACAAGCGCTTTCGCCGGGCGGTGGCCTTTTGACAGAAAAAACCTAGCAGGTTTGCAGGGAAGCCAGTTTAAAGTTAATAAACGCCCTGCTGGTAACACCTCCTATAACAGGTCCAGGGTGGCGTCGGCCCGGAATTCGGTGGCCGGGGCGGCCTGGCGCTGGGCCTAGAATTCCGAACTTTTTTTGCTTACTTTTTTTGGAAAAAAAGTAAGTCCCGCTGAAGGCGACACCACACTGGCATAGGAAAACATTAGAAGGTAAATGGCGGACCTGCAAACTTGCGAGGTCTCCTTTTCACTGCATCTTCTCAAACTGCCGCAGGAAGCGCACGTCGTTCTGCGAATAAAGGCGCAGATCGGGCACCCGGTACAGCAACTGCGCGATGCGCTCTACCCCCATGCCAAAGGCATAGCCGCTGTACCGGTCAGGATCGATCTCGCAATTGCGCAGAACGTTGGGATCTACCATGCCACAGCCCATGATCTCTACCCAGCCGGTGCCCTTGGTCATGCGGTAGTCATCTGGAGTTTCTAGTCCCCACCACACGTCGATTTCGGCGCTGATCTCGGTGAAGGGGAAGTAAGAGGGGCGCATCTTGATGCGGGCCTGATCGCCAAAGATTTCGGTGGCAAAAAATTGCAGGGTCTGCCGCATGTCGGCAAAGCTCACGCCCTGATCGATCACCAATCCTTCCACCTGATGAAAGAAGCAGTGGGCGCGCGCCGAGATGGCCTCGTTGCGGTACACCCGCCCCGGTGCGAGGATCCGAAAGGGCGGCTCGCCCTGCTCCATGGCCCGAATCTGAATGGATGAGGTATGCGTACGCAGCAACCAGTCCGGCTCACGGTGGACGAAGAAGGTATCCTGCATATCCCGCGCCGGGTGATTGTCGGGGAAGTTCAGCGCGGTGAAGTTGTGCCAATCATCTTCGATCTCGGGGCCGTCGGCCACCGTGAAGTTGAGGCGCTCGAAGATGCGCACGATGCGGTTGAGGGTGATGCTGAGCGGATGCCGCGCCCCAGGGGTATACGGATCGCCGGGCAGGGTGAGGTCATGAGGCCGATCAGCGGTCTGCTGACCTATCTTCACTTTGCGCTCAAACTCAGCCAGGCGCTCCTGCGCGCGCTGCTTCAGCTCGTTGAGCGGCTGCCCGATGGCCCGCTTTTCTTCGCCCGGCAAAGCGCGAAAATCGTTGAAAAGCTGATTGATCCCGCCTTTCTTGTTGGTGTAAGCCCGCTTGTATGCTTCTAGTTGTTCATCGGTTTCGACCTCATAGGCCTCTACCTCGCGCAGCATGCGCTGTATTTGCTCCAGCATCCAGGGAAGTGATTGAATTTTTGATTTATGGTAGGGGCGATTGGCTAAAGGCTTGCCTGCGAATCGAATTCCGCCCATCAACCCCTCTCTCCTTCAGCCCTTAAAATACCACCTCGCAGTTGCGCAGCCGGGCCTGAGCCCGCTCGATATCATAGAGGGTTACGTAGTTGCGAGAGAGATCGAGGTAGCGCAGTTTGCTCAGACCACCGACCCAAGCAGGCATTTCCATCAGGCGATTTTGCCGCAGATAGAGCCGACGCA
>CAYVAP010000032.1:15360-15589 GCA_964449365.1 uncultured Bacteroidia bacterium | reverse complement strand
GGCCATGCAAGAGCAGATCATCACGGGCGATGCTGATTTCGAGCGCCTCCAGGCCGCGCGCAAAGCGGCGGCTTTGGCTCTGCTGAGCAACCCCACCGATGCGGAGCAGCGGCAGCGCTTTCAGAGGCTCGACCGCTCGGTGGCACATTTGCGGGAAGCAGAAATCGTACGACTCGAAGCCGCAAGCGATGACTCGCGCAACGATACCAACTACGTGCTGCCGTACTTC
>CAYVAP010000032.1:0-15350 GCA_964449365.1 uncultured Bacteroidia bacterium | reverse complement strand
GCTGACCCGCCTACCGATTGGGGTCGTGGGGGTAATCGTAGCGGCCATTTTGGCGGCGGCCCTCTCGAGCATCGACTCTATGCTCAACAGCCTGGCCGCCTCTAGCGTGATCGATTGGTACCAGCGATTGCAAAATCACCGCCGCAGCGAAGGGCACTATCTTTACGCCGCCCGCCTCGCTACTGCCCTCTGGGGGATATTGGCAACTCTGTCGGCCCTGGTTTTTGGGGAAACCGACTCCATCATCGAGCTGGTCAATGAGGTGGGGAGCTACTTCTACGGGCCTATTCTTGGGGTATTCTTGCTGTTGTGGGTGCCAAAAGCCACGGGGCGCAGTGCCCTGATAGGGCTGAGCGTGGGGTTGGCGGTAGTGTTTCTCGCGGGGAGTTTTTACCACGCGGAGACGGGCACAGCGGTGTTTTTGCGCATACCCTTTGGCGGAGAAATCGGAGAATTGAGGCCGGTGCTATCTTACCTTTGGCTCAACCCCATCGGGGTGGCCGCCACCGTGCTGGTGGGGGCTATGGGTAGAGGAGGATCCGTGTAGATCTCTACACCTTTGCATCTTCGGCTCTGACACCGACCACTTTGAAGCCGATCCCGCTTTCCTGGGCGTGAATCTCGAATTCACGAATAATCTCCTGAATGTCGTGGTCGATGAAATCGGCCCGCGAGCCGTCGATGACGATATTGGCCCCCTCAGGTACGCGGTTGAGGGTTTCGCTGAGAATGGCTTTGTTGAGAAAGCTCACGTCTTTGTGAAGAATGATGCGGTAGGCTTGCTCTTGCTTATCCACCTTGATGGCAGTGCGAAAGTTGCCACGAACGATGAAGAAGATGCCCACTGCGGTGCCAATGGCGATGCCCACCAGCAGGTCGAATACCAGCACGGACACCACCGTGGTGGCAAAGGGCAAAAACTGATCGAGGCCATCGCGCCACATCTTGCGCCACAGCTCGGGCCGAGCGAGTTTGTAACCAATCACCAGCAGGATGGCCGCCAGGCTGGCCAGGGGAATGAGATTGAGCACTCCGGCGATGGTAACTACCGATAGGAGCAGCAACACCCCGTGAATGAGAGCCGAGGCGCGGGTTTGGCCGCCGGCGTTGACGTTGGCACTAGAGCGGACGATCACTGCCGTGATGGGCAGGGCGCCCAGCAGTCCGGCCAGGGTATTGGCCGCCCCCTGGGCGAGCAACTCTTGGTTGAGGGGCGTACTGCGCTTGTGGGGGTCGAGTTTGTCGACCGCCTCCACGCTCAGCAGGGTCTCTACGCTGGCTACCAGGCCGATGGTGAGCCCGATGCCGTAGATCTGCGGATTGGCAAAAGCCGAAAAGTCAGGAAAGCGTAACTCGGAAAGAAAGCCCTTGAAGCCGTCATTGACCAAGCTATCGGGGAGCTGCACCAAGTGCCCCCCCAGCCCCCCTGAGAGCAGCCACTCAGGGCGTATCTGGCCTAAGAGCTGATTGACCAGCACCCCTACCACCACCACCACCAGCGCAGCGGGGAGCACATTGATACGCTTCAGGGACGTTTTTTCCCAGGTGATGAGCAGCGCCAGGCTGATGAGGCTGATGATAATGGCCCCTAGTTCGAAGTGGCCTTCTACCGCAATCTCGCGGATGACCGCCAGCGTGTCTAGCGCGTGAAAGCTGAGGTCTACGGCCTCAGAGTCTACCCCAAAGGCGTGAGGGAGCTGCTTGCGAATCAGGATCAGCCCGATGGCAGCCAGCATCCCCTTGATCACCGCCGAGGGAAAGAAGTAGGCAACGGTGCCTGCTTTGAAAAAACCCAGGGCCAGTTGGATCAGGCCGCCGATGAGTACTGCCACCAAAAACGCATCGTAAGAGCCAGCGCTATCGATGCCGCTGATGACAATGGCGATCAGGCCAGCAGCGGGGCCACTCACGCTCAGCGGCGAGCGGCTGAGCCAGGGAACCACCAAGCCCCCGATGATACCAGCCAGCAGGCCAGAAAATAAGGGAGCCTCATCTACTTCGCCTTTGGAGGCCAGGGCAATGCCCAAACAAAGGGGTAAAGCCACCAAAAATACGACGATACCCGCCGGAAAATCATAGCGAAGGTTTTTCCAAACGCGTAGATCGGTTTTTTTATTCGGTTGATAGCTCATAAAATTAAAAGTCGTCTCAGCAGTAAATTGGCTAGAGAATGCAAGTGGAATATCTCAAAAATTATATACAAATGAGAGAAAGTCTCGTTTTTTCTCTTCTCATTTCTGCAAAGAAACGGCTAATTTTCCGTTGGCAATGACCTTTTCAGGCCCCCCATCGTCTGAAGAGACAAAAGTCGCCTGCTGCAGTCGAAAGCATCATTGCAGATCCAGCCGGGGATCTTGAACTCAGGTCAATCGCATCGCCAACTTATCAACTACTACACATGCAAGTATATCGTGGGATTGGAACCATGACAGGTACCTCCATGGACGGGCTCGATCTCGTGTGCTGTCGTTATGCAGTCGAGGGAGAGCGCTATCACTTCGAGGTAGAGCGGGTGGCTCACGTGCCGTATGAGCAGCGTTGGCGCGTTCGCCTGAGCCATCTGCATCATCAGGATGCCGAGACCTTTGCCAAGACCCATATCTACTTTGGCCACTGGCTGGGGCAGAAAATCCGGGCGTTTGCGGATCAACTGGAAAGCCCGCCCGACTATGCGGCGGTGCATGGGCAGACCATCTTTCACCAACCGGAAAAGACCTTCACTTTCCAGCTCGGCGACGGGGAGACCATCGCGGCCTACCTCGACAGGCCCTTGGTGAGCAATTTTCGCAACAAAGACGTGGCGATGCAAGGCGAAGGTGCTCCCCTCATTGTGCTAGGTGAGCAAGCCCTGTTTGCTGATTATCAGCTTTTTCTCAACCTTGGTGGTATCTGCAACCTCAGCTTCCGGGAGCGAGCCTTTGACGTGTGCCCCTGTAATGGGGTGCTCAACGCAGTCTTCCAAGCGGCTTTCACGGAGGTAGAAGAAGGCTACGACCGTGATGGCCTGATGGCCGCCAATGGGCAGTTGGACGAGGAGTTGCTGGCGGCCCTCAATCAATTGCCCTACTACCGACGTCGCCCCCCCAAGAGCCTGGGCCGCGAGTGGGTCGAGGCGCACATCATGCCCCTGCTGCATCGCAGTGATCGCCCGGCTGAGGATTTGCTGCATACCTGCTGCGTACACATCGCCCAGCAGGTCGCCTATGCCACCGAGAAGATCGGGGCCCAAGGTCAGCCAATGCTGATCACAGGCGGGGGGCGGCATCACCGCTTGTTGCTCGACCAGATCCGGCAGCACCTGGCTCCGCTGGGCGTGGCAGTGCCCGATCCGAAAGACCATGCCTGGGTCGACTACAAAGAGGCCATCGTATTTGGCTTCCTGGGGCTGCGTACCCTGCTGGGCAAGCCGACCACCCTCGCCCGCACCACTGGCGCGAAACACGACGTGGTTACGGGGTCTATTCACCTGCCGCCCACAGGAAAGTTTGCCTTTTGGTAAAAAGCAAGGCTATGCCTCCGAGTGCGCCCGATATGCCGAAGATCGCCCGTTTCGTTGGCTAGCTGACATCCTGGCCCTCGGGCGATCCCTAGCTTTACTTTGATACTTTTGATATCCCTCTATGCACCTCGTCATCATCGGCAACGGCATCGCCGGCACTACCACGGCCCGGCACGTGCGCAAGCGCGACCCCCACTGCCGCATCACCATGATCTCTGCCGAAACCGATCACTTTTGGTCGCGCACCGCGCTGATGTACATCTTCATGGGCCACATGAAGTACGAACATACCAAGCCCTACGAGGATTGGTTTTGGCCCAAAAACCGCATCGAGTTGCTGCGCAAGTACGTGGCCTCGGTCGATGCGCAGCAAAAGGTGCTGCACTTCTCCGACGGCGGCAGCCTCAGCTACGACCAACTGGTGCTGGCCACCGGCTCGCAGCCCAACAAGTTTGGCTGGCCGGGCCAAGACCTGGCGGGGGTGCAGGGTATGGTGAGCTACCAAGATCTGGAAAAAATGGATCAACTGGCCGCCACCACCGAGCGGGCCGTGATCGTGGGCGGCGGCTTGATCGGGGTGGAGATGGCCGAAATGTTTCACTCGCGGCACATCGCGGTCTCCTTTTTGGTGCGGGAAAAGAGCTTCTGGACCAAGGCCATGCCCCCTGAGGAGTCGGCCATGCTCAACCGCGAGATCGGCCACACCGAGGGCATCGACCTGCGTTTGGGGGAAGAAATGGATCGCATCGTGGGCGACGAAACAGGCCGAGTCAAGGCCGTGATCACCAAAACGGGCGAAGAAATCCCCTGCCAGTTCGTGGGGCTGACCGCCGGGGTACACCCCAATCTCAACCTGGCCGAGAGCTTGGGCGCGGAGACGAGGCGCGGCTTTTTGGTAGATGAATACCTCCGCACCAGCTTGCCCGACGTCTACGCCATCGGCGACTGTGCCGAGCTGCGCAAGCCTGCACCAGGCCGGGCCGGGGTGGAGGCGATTTGGTACACCGGCAAGCTACAAGGGCCGATTTTGGCCCAAACCCTCACCGGCGAACCGACGCCCTATCACCAGGGCACTTACTTCAATTCTGCCAAATTCATCGACATCGAATGGCAGACCTACGGCACGGTCAACACCCAGCCCGAGCCGCACGAGGCCCAGCTCTACTGGGAGCATCCCGACGGACGCAAGGCCATCCGCCTGGTCTATCACCGCGACGAGGGGCACATCCTGGGCTTCAACCTAATGGGTGTGCGCTTTCGGCAGGACGTGTGCGTGGCCTGGTTGGAAAGCCAAGCGCCCATCGAGGAGGTGCTCACCCACCTGGAGCGCGCCAACTTCGACCCGGAGTTTTTTCCCACCTACGAACCCAAACTGGCCAAGCTTTACGAGCAACAAACCGGAAAATCGGTTACCCCCGCCCCCATCCCGGTGCGCGGCCTCACCCAAAGCGTCCTGCTCTTCGTGGGTCTGGCCCTGGCGCTGATCCTCGGTGCCCTGCTCATTCCCGACGAGGTCGCTCGCGGCATTGTGCAAGGCATCGGTGGCTTTGCCTTCCTGGTGGGCCTGATCAAGCTCGTCGAGCTCGCCCAAATGGGCTTCAGCAAGGGCTTCCATCGCTTACAGTGGTCAATGAACAGTGATCAGTAGGGTGAACAGTGATCAATGAACAGTGATCAGTAGGGTGATCAGTGATCAAGGTGATCGCACAGCGTCGAGCACCCAGATCACCCAGATCACCCAGATCACCCAGACCACCTATATCACCCCGATCACCCCGATCACCCCGACCACCCAGATCACCCCGACCACCCCGACCACCCAGACCACCCAGATCACCCAGATCACCCCGACCACCCAGATCACCCCGACCACCTAGATCACCCCGACCACCCCGACCACCCAGCCCCTCTTCCCATCTGACTTCTGACAGGCCGCCAGGCCGATCTGACCTCTGACCTCTTCTTCTCATGAATTATATCAAACCCACCGGCCTCGCCCTATTCCTCCTCGCGTTGGGGCTATTTCTCGCCTCGCTGTTTGCCACCCGCTATGAGGTAGACCCGCGCACCCTCGATCAGTTGCAGGGGCAATTGGACGAGCGGTACGCCCAGCCGTTGACCGCTGAGCTAGCCCTGCTGCAGGGGCAGGATCTGGGCGGGAAGTTTAGCTTTATGGCTGAGCTGGATGAAACGCTGGACCGTACCAACCTGGCCATCGAGGCCAGTGCTCAGCTCCGCGATGAGCAACTGCAACGCGCCGCGGCGACCATGCGCGAGGCGGGCGGCCTGACCATCACCGCCGAGAGCCGAGCGGCGGGCATCGGCACCTTGCCCGATGAGGTCCAATCCACAGTGCGCGACTACACCGGCTGGCTGGAGGGCAAAAGCTACGATGACGCCGCGCAATTTGATCAGAAGGTGAGCGGGGCCATCACCAAGGCCACCCAGGCGCTGGCCCGGCGCAGCAAGATCTCGGAGGCAGCTTACGACGACGTCAAATTTACCGTGGCCAAGGCAGCCTCGCGGGGCGTTTACTGGGAGCACCAGTTCCTTGCCTTCTGGCTGATCATCGGCCTGGGCGTACTGGGGACGCTGCTGTACATCTACCCGGCCTTTTTCGACGGCAATCCCGGCATCAAGCACCACCACATCTATCATCGCTCGCATAGCTCACGGGGGCTAATCGGCATCCTCACCGCAGGGCTGTTCATCGGCTTTTACATTCTGCTGTACTTCAACCATCATCTCATCGCCGAGTGGGTCACCCTGACCGACCCCATCTCGCAGCTCATCACTGGGCACGACGCCAGCCAATGGTTCATGTATGGCACTCTCTACACCCTGGCCATCCTGGTGATGGGGGTGCGCATGTTTGCCAAGTATCGCCACAGCCGCTACCATCAGGTGCGCACCGCCTCGGTGATGTTTTTTCAGATCTGCTTTGCTTTCATCCTGCCCGAGATCATGGTGCTGCTCAACCAGCCCTACATGGACCTGAAAAACGCCTGGCCGCTCAACTACAGCTTCTTTTTCGACTACAATCTCAACGGCCACATCAGCGCGGGGACTTTTGGGATCTGGATGCTGGGCTGGGGCATCGCCCTCACGGCGGTGGGGGTACCGACCTTCACCTACTTCTACGGCAAGCGCTGGTACTGCTCCTGGGTCTGCGGTTGCGGCGGGCTGGCCGAAACCCTGGGTGATCCCTACCGACAGCTCTCCGACAAGAGCACCGAGTCCTGGCAGATCGAGCGCATCGTGATCCACAGCGTGCTGGTCTTCGCGGTGGTGATGACCGGGCTGGTGTTGTGGAGCTTTTTTGGCGGCCAATTTTCCTTCCAGATCAACCAATGGCTGCTGTTGGGGATTTTCTTCGCCCTAGGGGCGGGACTGTACGCCTATCATCGCCGCAAGTTTGGCTATATGAAAAGCCGCAAGGTGCTAGGTACCTTCGCGGCCATCTTTGGGCTGCTGGCCTTGATCTTTTTGGGCAACGGCTTCTTCAGCGGCGGTAATAGCCTCTCGCTCAACGGCTACCATGTGCGCTCCATTTATGGCTTCGCCATTGGCTCGATCTTCGCTGGGGTGGTGGGCACCGGCTTTTACCCCATCATGGGCAACCGCTCCTGGTGCCGCTTTGGCTGTCCGCTGGCGGCATATCTGGGCTTGGTGCAGCGCTTCAAGTCGCGCTTTCGCATCACCACCAACGGCGGGCAGTGTATCTCCTGCGGCAACTGCTCGACCTATTGCGAAATGGGTATCGACGTGCGCTGGTACGCTCAGCGCGGGCAAAACATCGTGCGCAGCTCCTGCGTGGGCTGCGGGGTGTGTGCGGCGGTGTGCCCGCGCGGGGTCCTTTCGCTAGAAAATGGCGATGACACCGGGCAGAGCCGGATGGATGAGCTGCGGTATTGAGGCGGTCTACTCCACGGGCTCGCCTAGTTCGCGCAGCAGGTTTCTGATTTCTTCGCCTTTTTCGGCTTCGGCCGCGGGCAGTAGGGGGAGAGCCTGATAAGCCTGTCGCTTGGCTTCAGCCTCACGGCCTAGCTTGGCCAACACCAGGGCGTAGGTCGCATTGGTGCGGTAGCTGTTGTCGAGGGCGGTGGCTTGGCGGCACCACTCGGCGGCTCGGGCCAGTTGGTCGGGATTGTCGATGTGGCGCAAGAAGTTGCGCGCGGCATTGTCCAACTCCAGGGCCGAGGTGATGACAAAGTTGTCGAAGTGATAGATGGTCTTAAAGGCGTAGTCCTTCCAATCCTTGGCCGCCTCTGCGTACACCATGCGCAGGCGGCTGGCCACCTGACCATCGTCTTTGATTTCTTGGCGAGCGATTTGTAGGGCCTTTTCTAGTAGATCGCGGTCGTTGGTCAGTCCGGCTTTGATCACGTTGCGCTTGAGCACCCCGTACATTTTATCAGCTACGGATTGCACCCCATAGCGACGCATAAAGCGCTTTTGCTTTTTCACTAGATAGGCGAATTCGCGGCTCTCCAGATCGCTGGTAAGGGCCTCAATGGCTTTCCAGTTTTGCTCCTCGTCCAGGTCTTTTTCCCGCTGGGTAGCGAAGTAGCGGGCAGCCACCTCGCTGTAATCTTTCTGCTGCTCCCGCAGCAGCATGGCGTATTGGTAGAGCACCTCAGGGTTTTGGGTGCCGCCTTCGACCTGTAGCTGCAGCAGGTTTTCATTGCGATCGGGCTTGGTAGCCTGCTGAGCTTCGCGGAGCAATCCGGTGGGTGCCTGGTAGCCTACCGCCCGGTGGATGACCTTGCCCGTGTGGTCTATGAAGAGGAGGGTCGGATACGCATTGACGCCGTATTTCTGGGCAAATTCCGGGCCTTCGCCTTTTTCCATGTCAAACTTATAGTTGACAAAGTGCTGGTTGAAGTATTCGCCCACCTTCTCGTCGGGAAAAGTGTTGCGGGCCATCATCTTGCAGGGGCCACACCACTCGGTATAAGCGTCGACGAAGATGAGCTTTTGCTCTTGGCGGGCCAGGTCGAGGATTTCCTGCCAGGAACCATGCGAGAAAGTGATGCCAGTGGCAAACAGGGCGCTTTGCAGCAGCGTCAGGCCCAGGAGAGAGAAGGTAGATTTGAGGATCGACATGATAAGGTAGATCGAGCTTGTTTGGGGAATTAACTTCGGTTCGGAGGGTGCAATCCGAAGTTGGTGGGTAAATTAGGCAAGGACCGGACTTTCTCTCCACGGTCGCAGGGAAATATAACGAGCAGGCGGGGCATTGTCAAAGCTCTCGGAACATCACGAAGTCATCTTCGATCAATTCTGCGCCCATTTCGAAGGGATGGGTGCCGATGATCTGAAAGTAATTTTTCTGGTAAAAGCTCATGGCGCGATCGTTGCGCTGCCATACTCCCAGCCATACGCCGCTGCGCCGCTGATGCTTAGCCCGAGCCAGAGCGTGTTCCATCATCCGCTGGGCGTATCCACTCCCGTGCTGCCTGGCGTCCAGGTAAAGTCGCGCCACTTCTAGCGCGTTGCGGGTGGGCAGGCAGGCAGGCTGATGGGCTGGGTTCCAGTTGAGCTTGAGGTAGCCCTGCGGCTGTCCATTCCACCAGATGGCCTGAAACTCGCTCTGCGCATCGCGTAGCTCTGCTCGCCACACTGCCTCGGTGAAGGCACGATCGACATAGCCCCAGAAATGCTCAGGTCGATAGTATGCTTCGAAGGCTTCACAAAACAGGCGCTCGGCCAGCGGTAAGAGCCAATCGACGTCCTGTTCGGTGGCGCGGTGAAGGGTGGGGATGAGGGGGTGAGAAAGACGGTCATCTAGCATAAGGGAAACGTACGGTATCCGGCAACCATGCCTATGACTTACGGCCTTGGCGTTTACCCTTGCTTTGCCTTTTAAACCAGCTCATCCCGCTGATAGATCTCCACCCCCCGGCGCAGCATTTGGTGAAGTTCTTCCTCTAGCTCAGGGCTAAGTCGCTCGATGTGAAAGCAGCTTTTGCCCTTGAGGGCCTTTTGGAGGTTGGGCGAAAGGGACTCAAACTCATCGGCGTGGGTATAGATGGGAAAGAAGTAAAGGCGCACATCTTTGGGCTTGGGTACCAGGCTGGCAAAGTAGTGGCCCTCTACCTTTTGCTTGCCTTGTACCACAGGCTTGCTTCCGCTTACTTCAAAGGTGCCGGGTTCGTCTTTGGCGACGCGGAGGGGCGGTACTTGGGTCAGAAGGGCCGCTTTGAGGGGAGCCCAGAGGACTTCGACGTCGGTAGGCATCATGAGTTAGAGATTGGCCGCCGCGATCTCGGCGATGTCCTTGAGCTCTACGTCGTTTTCCTTGTCCAGTTTCTTGACCGCGTCCTGAAACATGATCATGCAGAAGGGGCAGTTCATGGCTACCACGTCGGCTCCGGTAGCGATGGCTTCCTCGGCCCGCTCGGTGTTGACTTCCTTGTTGCCTTTTTCGGCGTCTTTGAAGACCTGCGCGCCGCCCGCGCCACAGCAGAGGCCCTTGCTGCGCGAGCGCTTCATCTCGCTGAGGTCGGCGTCGAGCGCCTCGATCACGCGGCGCGGCGCTTCGTAAATGCCGTTGGCGCGCCCCAGGTAGCAGGAGTCGTGAAAGGTGATTTTTTTTCCCTTGAAGGCTCCGCCATCGTCGATGCGCAGCTTGCCCGCGTCGATGAATTCCTGCAAAAACTGGCTATGGTGGATCACTTCGTAGTGCCCGCCCAAGTCGGGATACTCATTCTTGATGGTGTTGAAGCAGTGCGGGCAGGCCGTGATGATCTTCTTGACGTGGTACATGTTCAGCGTCTCGATGTTTTGCATGGCCTGCATCTGAAACAGGAACTCATTGCCCGAGCGCTTGGCCGGGTCGCCGGTGCAGGATTCTTCTTGCCCCAGTACCGCGTAGCTGATCTCCAGGTGATTGAGGAGCTTGACCATGGCCTGGGTAATGCGCTGCGCTCGGCTGTCGAAGCTGCCCGCGCAGCCAACCCAGAAGAGGTACTCGGGGGTTTCGCCGTTGGCGGCGAGGGTGGACATGAGGGGGATATGGGGGGTGGACATGATTCGGTATAAGTTATAAGGTATGCGGTATAAGGCAGGGTGGTTAAGCGGCCTTATGTCGCGTTCTTGGCTTGATTTTGAACGAACTTGATGTACCCATTGAGGGTAGATTTGGCTTCTTCGGTTAATTTCCAGCCCTGGTCGAAGAGGCTACGGTCGATGAAGGAGAGGTCTAGACAGGTGATCAAGAAGTCCTTCAATTCATAAATCGACCCACGGGATATGCGGTAAAACTGGACGGATTCTTTGTAGTGAAAGCGGCCATAGCCTTCGGCAATGTTGGCGGTAATGCTCACGGCGGCTTTGCGAATTTGGATACCAAGGGCATAACGCTCATCAGGGGGAAGCTTGGGTAAGATCTGTTGGTAGAAAAATAACTTCAGATCTCGGGCGTGTTGCCAGGCCCTCAGCGTTACGAAATCTTTTCTACCATCATAGTCGGTAGATGGTTCCTCAAGAAAACCTGGCAGACCTTCGTCCTGATGATATATTGACCCATGAATTTCTTCGTCGTGATCCATTGGCAGGAGAATTTGATGAGCGAAATGCGACGACGACAGCCCTTTGACCACCCAGCCTTACCCCGTATACCGTACTCCGTATACCGCTACGCCTCCTCCTCGACCATCTCCTCTGCCCACTTGAAGCGGTCCGCCGCCGCCATGGCCCAGGGGGCACCATTGTTCTCGATGTTGTTGGTCATGCCAGCCCAGCCCTCAGGCATCTTGGATTCCTCCAGGATGAGGTAGCGGCGCAGTTGCATGATGACATCGAGCTGGTTGATATTGACCGGGCAGGCCTCGACGCAAGCGTTGCAAGTGGTGCAGGCGTTGAGCTCTTCTTCAGAGATGTAGTGCTCGCTGAGCAAGGTATTCGCAGCGGCCTCTTTGGCCCCGGGGATATTTTCATCGCTGGGGACGATCACGCCCTCCTCATTGGGCTTGAGCTTATACTTCTGGATCTCCTCCATGCGGTCGCGGGTATCCATCATGATCTTGCGCGGCGAGAGCTTCTTGCCCGTCTGATTGGCAGGGCAGACGTCCGTGCAGCGGCCGCACTCGGTGCAGGCATAGGCGTTCATCAGGTTGACCCAGGTGAGGTCGGTGACGTCCTTGGCCCCGAAGCGCTGGGGGGCGTGGGGATCTTCTTCGGGCTGATAGCTGGGATCGAAGATGGCTTTCACTTCCTCCTGAATGTGATGGCTGGTCTCCAACTTGCCCTGCGGGCCGAGGCTGCTATAGTAGACGTTGGGAAAAGCCACGATGATGTGGAAGTGCTTGGAGATGGGCAAGTAATTGAGGAAGGCCAGGATGCCCACGATGTGGCCCCACCAGCCAGCCTTTTCGATGACGTGCAGCGTATCGGGGTCGGTACCAAAAATTTGCAGGTCAGCCAGCCACTGCGACACTGGATACACGCCCGGTAGCGTCGCGAGGGCCCCTTCGCCCAAAGCATGCAGTTGGATGTCGGCGATGTTGAAGACCAAGAGAGCCAGCATCAGCACGATCTCGGTCCAGAGGATGACGTTGGCGTCGAGGTGGGAGTAATTGCGGCGGGTGATCAGGCCCTTAGACTCGGTCATCTCCGGGCCTTGCAGCCGCTTGACCTTCATCACCTGACGGCGCCAGAGCAGCGCCACACAGCTCACGATCACCAGCACGGCCAGCCATTCGTTGATATACATGATGCTATCGTACACCGCTCCTCCAAACTGCCCCAAAAAGCGATGCTGCCCGCTGAGGCCATCGATGATGATCTCGAGCACCTCGATGTTGATCACGATGAAGCTCACGTAGAGAATCAGGTGCATCACCGCCGGGGTGATACGCTTGAACATCTTGGACTGCCCCAGGGCCACCAGTGCCATCTGTCGCAGGCGCTCGGCGGGATGGTCGTTGCGATTTTCGGGGCGGCCCAAGAAGATGCTGCCCCGGATGCGGCGAATCTGCCAGGTAAAGAGACCAATGGCAGTGGCCAGAACGATGAGAAAGATGATTTGGCTGAGCATATGTGAGAGTTCAGAGTTCGCAGTTGAAAGTAATTTTAGCCGCTTGGGGCGGCCACTGAGTGAGCCAATATGTGGGGGCTGGCCTGTGCTGAAGCCTCCTACCATATAGGTGAGGTGAGTAAATTTAGCCGCTTGGGCGGCCACTGAGTGAGCCAATATGTGGGGGGCTGCCTGTGCCGAAGCCTCCTACGCCCCTTTCATATAGGTGAGTAAATTTAGCCGCTTGGCGCGGCCCCTGAGTAAACCCATATGAGGAGCTGACCTGTGTCAAAGCCCCCCATGCCCTTTTCATATAGGTAAGCGGAAGCCAAGAGGCAGCACAAACGTTCGTTAGGGTAGCTTTTCCATACTAAAATGCAATTTCTCCGGCAGAAGCCCAAGCAAAAAAGCTATGCATGCATAGCAAATATAACCAAAAAGCCCTCAAGAGGCAATGGGTAAACGCGAAAAATGGCCTGCATTGTCGAGCGCGCGGCCACTGCGAAAAAATTCCCAGAAAAATCTCCGGCGGGCTTGTGCCGATACGATCTATTCCTTTACCTTTGTGCCACTTCTGATCACCGGGAGGTGCGGTAGCTCAGTTGGTAGAGCAATGGACTGAAAATCCATGTGTCGGCGGTTCGATTCCGTCCCGCACCACGAAATAGCCCTATACGAATTGTATGGGGTTATTTTTTTGTTAATAAATCCACAAGTTGTGGCGCAGTTCGGCCCTACCTTTTACGACCTTCACAAAAACGTTTCCTTCAAATCCACCGTGGAACGCTGCCCGATGCTCTCGTAGTGAGTACCGAGCCATTGCTCGGCATAGTCGCGGCCCAGGTCGCGCAGGCGACTCAGGAAGGTCCAGCGAGCGTTGTACTTGCTAGAGACGTTGAGCGCCTGCATGTCCATCTCGGGATTGATGTTGTGGAAGAAGATCTTGCGAAATTTTCCTTCCGGGTTGATCCCCTGCTCGAGCATCTTGTCGACGAAGTGAATGCGGCGCATCTCCAGCATCAGGCTAGAGTTGAACGACAACTCATTGACCCGGTCGCGGATTTCGGTGGCGGTAGTGGGCGTCTCATGGATGTTGATGGGATTGATCTGCACCAGCAAGATGTCGGAGCAGTCGGTGCCATCGATCAGGGGGTAGATGGGTGGATTGCCCATGAAGCCGCCATCCCAGTAGTCTTCGCCGTCGATGGTAACGGCCCGGTAGAGGTAGGGCAAGCAGGCCGAGGCCAGCACCGCTTGACAGGAGACTTCACTCATGCGGAACACCTTGACCCGACCTCTTCGAACGTTGGTAGCCGCCACAAAAATCTTGGTGACCTCGCAACTTTGCAGCTTTTTGAAATCCACCAACTCTTGCAGGATATCCCGCAGGGGATTGAGGTTGAGGGGATTGAGCTGAGTAGGGGCCAGAAAAATGCTGGTCACCTCGCTGAGCAAGTACCCCGGCGAATAGTCCATGTTGCCCTGCCCGAGCCAGGCGTCCCACCAAGCTGGTTGCAGAGGCGAGGTCGAGGCATATTCTGATACCCGCTGCCAAAAGCGGGTGAGCAGCTCTCGGGCCAGGGGCTTCCCCCCTTCCATTAGGCCATAGGCCAGTACGGCAGCATTCATAGCGCCAGCACTGGTACCACTGAAGCCATCGAGGTGAAGGTCTTCTTCTTCGAGCAGGCGGTCGAGCACCCCCCAGGTAAAAGCACCATGCGAGCCGCCCCCTTGCAGGGCCACGGCGAGGTGTTTCTCGGATTTGGTCTTTGCCATGAGCAGTCGGCGGTCAGAGTGAGAATGGGCCTGATGCAGCGAGCCGGTAGCGGAGTTGGTTTCGCGACAGCATGATAAAAAAATTAGGGGGGATTCTCAACGTTTTTTGGCCGGGTGCAGCTCTATTTTCCTCACGAGTGGCGTAGCGCCAGGTGCGGAGAGAGCGAAGGTTGGTTTCACGCAGAGTGCGACTGAGGGAACCAATATGAAGGGCTCACCTATATGAACGGTCAGGGGTATAAGGAAATAAGGTATAAGGGTAGGGGGTGTAATCTTGTGTATTTTTTGCCCGGCGCTTTTGAATCCCCAAAAGGGCACTAGATCCCTTCGTTATTGCTGAGTTACAGTATTTTCATCTTTTAAAATACGCCGGGCTGATTTCCTATCAGATTACACACCCTAGGTATAAGGGTATCAGGCACTTTGGCCAGCCCCCTACATATTGGCTCACTCAGTGGCCGCCCAGCGGCTATATTTGCTTTCAATTACGAATTACGAATTTCGAATGCGAAGCACCAGCAACCTGTCATGAGGCATTTTTATTTGATAATCAAAATATTACAAAGAGAGGCGTAGCACTCGCAAGCGGAATAGTCAGGAACTTTGAATCGCGAGACCAATGTCTAGCTCACCAATGCTCGATTTTCCTCAGCAAAGTTCTGCTCTGCTCGCCATATGTCCCGCTCGCCGCGAGTGCTTGCAGCCGTTCCTGGGCCTCGGCCTGTTTGCCCTGTCGTAGGTAGGCCAGAGCCAGATACCATCGAGCATCCGAGTGGTAGGGCGAATGCGGCTGTTTGGCTACTGCCTGCAGCAAGGCCTCGGCCTCTTTGGGTGCGCCTCGGCCCAATTGAGCCACGCCTAAGTAAAACTGCAAGGTATCTGAAGCCTCACCCTGGGCGAAGAGGGGTTGCCAGCGGGTGAGGGCCTGCTCGTACTGCTGCTGCTTGTAGGCAATCATGCCTTCTTCGAAAGTGGGATCGTCGCTCAGGCCAAGGGTGGTGGGCAGGCCCGGTGCAGCTTCGAAGTGAGACGCGTAGAGACGCTCGTGTCGGGGCG
>CAYVAP010000031.1:0-15598 GCA_964449365.1 uncultured Bacteroidia bacterium | reverse complement strand
CTGCCAAAGCCTCGCACCAACAGGTTGTCGAGCATAAGGTGCAAGATGGGTTTAAAACCCAGATGCAGCATGGGCTTGGGGATGTCGCGAGTGAGGTCTCCCAGACGCCGCCCCAGGCCGCCGGCCATGATCACCACCGGATTGCTGCGATAGCGCCAATGTCGCGGGTTGACTTCTGCCACCGCCACCACCCGCTGCTGAGCATCCAATACTGGCAAAAATCGATAAGGGCTACAAGCTAGGCTATCGGGCTGCACCGCAGGCCCCTGGGTGTGTAGGCAGGGCGGATGAGAAATCACCCAATCGGCCATTTGCGTACGGCCATTGAGCAGGGCACGCTGTAATTCTTGCTGGCGAATGACCCCTTGGAGGCGACACTGCTCGTCGATCACGATCAGCATGTCACTTTGGGCAGCTTCCAGGCGCTGTACCACTTGAGGTAATGAAAGCTCTGATCGATCGATCAACAGATGCTGCATGAAAGAAGCGTGAATATCTGGCGTGAAAGGTCTGGTTTAATGGTCAAACGACCAAGGTCATGCAAGATTATCTTTCTTACTGACGGGAAACTTCTCCCCCCAAAAAGAGGGGCTGGCGACTTGATAGGTTAGCATGATAACTTTCTGGACATATGCTGGGTTGAAATCGCATTAACTTTGCGATTATCCGACCAATTTATTCAACATGCATTTTTCTTCTCTTCGTAACCTCATGGCCGCCTATTTGATCCTGGCGAGCTTCCTACTGTCGGCCCAGACTGTCCACGTGGTGAGCAACAATGGACTGGAATTTTCCCCAGATGCCATTACCATCGCCGTAGGCGATACCGTAGACTGGCAGATCGGCGGCTCCCACAATGTGTTACAGGTATCTCAAGCTACCTACGATGTGAATGGAACCACTGCGCTCGACGGTGGCTTCGAAGCACCTTTCGGGGGCGGGAAAGTGGCCTTTGATTCAGTGGGAACTTTCTACTACGTCTGTACCCCCCACGCCAGCCTGGGCATGAAAGGCATCGTAACCGTAGAGGGAGCAGCCGCCAGCTTGGTTGCTACGCTGCCGACCCTCAACCTTTCACTTGCTACCTTGGCCGAGGGGACCTTTCAGGTGCGTTTCCAGCGCGAGCCCTCGGCCCAGGCCACCCTTCGGGTAATAGACCTCAGTGGACGGGTGGTGCAGCAGCAATCCCTAGCCAGGCTCGACGCGCAGGCCAGTATCACCCTCGACCTGACGCCCCTACCACGCGGTACCTATCTAATCGAGCTGCGCCAGGCAGGGTTTGCTCCGGCTATCGTGCGAGTCATTCGCTAGACCTTTGCAGATTTGGTAAAAAAGCTCGACCAAGACTTGCATCTTATCGGTCGAACGCTATATTTGCTCTCAAATTAAAGCGAAGCTCATGCTTTCAATGCACAATGTAAAAACCTGGTGGTGGCCTACTCCCGATCTTCGTCGCGGATGATAGCCCCTTGTGTCTTGAAATTTGACCACATACTTTCGGGCTTATCGTCACCGCGACGGTAGGCCCGGTTCTTTTTGGGGGCAGGCAATAGTTGAAGGTTGCGGGTTGAAAGTTGGCTTTTCACTTTCAACTTTTCACTTCCAACTTTTCACTTCCAACTCCACCCACTTTCAAGGCTACTATGAACTTTCCCCTCACCACCCAATACCACAAGCGCCTGGCCGACACCTTCACCCCGGTGAGCCTCTACCTACGCCTGCGCGACCACTTCTCTTATCCATTGCTGTTGGAAAGCTCGGATTACCACGGCGATGAAAACCCGCTCTCCTACCTCTGCCTGGAGCCCATGGCTACTTTTCGGGTGCAGGGCGGCACGGTACAGCAGCGCTTTCCCGACGGCAGCGAAGAAAATTACCTGCTCGAAGATACCCGGCAGTTGCCGCAGATCTTGCAGGGCTTCATTGATCGCTTCGAGGTAAAACAACCCGAAGAGGTGCCTTTCAGCGCCAATGGCCTCTTTGGCTATCAGGGCTATGACGTGGTGCGCCACTACGAGACGGTGGACATCGACAGCTACCCGGAGTCCTCGCGCGAGATTCCTGACTTGCTCTACCACGTGTATCGCTACGTGTTGGTGATCAATCACTTTCACAACGAGCTCTACCTCTTTGAGCATCGCTACGGCGACGAGCCTAGCCAAATCGACCGCTTGGACCAGCTCATCAATCGACAGGCGCTGCCGCGCTACAGCTTCACCACCGCCGGGCGGGAGAGTACCAATTTCACCGACGATGAGTTTTTGCAGATCATCGACCGGGGGCGACACCACTGCCAGTTGGGCGATGTGTTTCAGATCGTGTTGTCGCGGCAGTTTAGCCAGCGCTTTCACGGCGACGAGTTCAACGTGTACCGCGCCCTGCGCTCGGTCAATCCTTCGCCTTACCTCTTCTACTGCGACTTTGGCGACTTCAAGCTGATGGGCTCCTCGCCCGAGGCGCAGCTCATCATCGCCGATGGCCAGGCCACCATTCATCCCATCGCGGGTACCTTTCGCCGCACTGGTAACGACGAGCAGGACTCCGCCCTGGCCCGCGAGCTATCCGACGATCCCAAAGAAAACGCTGAACACGTGATGCTGGTCGATCTGGCCCGCAACGACCTCAGCCGCCACGGCAGCGAGGTGCAAGTTGAGACCTACAAAGAGGTGCAGTACTACAGCCACGTCATTCACCTGGTGTCGAAGGTGACGGCGCAGGTGCGCGAAGGGGTGTCGCCTTTGCAACTGGTGGCCGATACCTTTCCGGCGGGCACCCTCAGTGGCGCGCCCAAGCACAAAGCCATGCAGCTCATCGAGCTGTACGAAAATCAAAACCGCGGCTTTTACGGCGGAGCCATCGGCTTCCTCGGCTTTGATGGTAGCTTCAACCATGCCATCATGATCCGCTCTTTCCTCAGCAAAAACAACGTCCTCTGCTACCAGGCTGGCGCAGGCGTGGTCTCGCAGTCCGATCCCCAAAAAGAACTGCAAGAAGTCAACAACAAACTCGCCGCCCTGCGCACCGCCATCGACCTCGCAGATGAGGGGAAGCAGTCTAAGACCGCTACGCTGCGAGAAGCGAGAAGCGAGACCGCTTCGCTGTGAGATAAGAGGGTGGCCAGTGATCAGTGATCGATCACCCCGACCGCTTCCCTCTGACTTCTGACAGGCCAAAGGCCGATCTGACCTCTGACGTCTCTTTCTAAAGGCCGATCTGACCTCTTTCCTTACTGACCATTGACCATTGTTCACTGTCCACTGATCCCTACTCATGAAAATCCTCGTCCTCGACAACTACGACTCCTTTACCTACAACCTGGTTCACCTCATTCGGGAACTGGGCTACGGGGAGCAGATGGATATTTTCCGCAATGACGCCATCGACCTGGATGCTGTCGCAGATTACGACAAGATCCTCTTGTCGCCCGGGCCGGGGGTGCCCAGCGAAGGCGGCATCATGCCCGAGCTGATCCGGCGCTACGCGCCCGATAAGCACATTTTGGGCGTCTGCCTGGGGCATCAGGCCATCGCCGAGGCTTTCGGTGGGCAGCTCTACAACCTCTCACGGGTGCTGCACGGAGTCTCCACCCAGGTGCATGTGCTGGACGAGCGCGACCCGCTCTTTGCGGGGGTGCCCAAGTCATTCAAAATTGGGCGCTACCACTCCTGGGCGGTCAAGCCTGCCAGCCTCAACGGGCAACTCGACCTGTTGGCTGTGGACGACGACGGCGAGGTGATGGCCCTGCGCCACGTAACCCACTGCGTGTATGGAGTGCAGTTTCACCCCGAGTCGGTCATCACCGACCACGGTAAGCAGATGCTGCAAAACTGGCTGGAAATACCCCTCAAAAAGCCCGTTTCTCCCCCAAAACCTACCCTTGCGATGCCTGCTACTCCGCCACTACCTCCTACCGCCGACGGCAGCAGCCACAGGACGCCGCCGGCCAGCGCCATGCGCGACGTGCTCAACCACCTCTTCAACCACCAGAATCTTACCCAGGCCGACGCCAAGGAGATCCTCACCAACATCGCCCAAGGCGGGGTGTATAATGCCTCGCAGGTGGCGGCTTTCCTGACGGTCTTCATCATGCGCGGCATCACCGTCGAGGAGCTCTCGGGCTTTCGCGAGGCCATGCTGGAGCTGTGCATCCCTGTCGATCTGGCTGAGTACGACCCTATGGACCTCTGCGGCACGGGCGGCGATGGCAAGGACACTTTCAACATCTCCACCTTGGCCAGCTTCGTGGCCGCGGGGGCGGGTGTGCCCGTGGTCAAGCACGGCAACTACGGCGTGTCGTCGGTCTCAGGTTCTTCCAATGTGATCGAATACTTGGGGGGCAAATTCACCCATGACTACGACACCCTCCGTCGGCAGATGGACCGGGCAGGGCTGTGCTTTTTGCATGCGCCGCTCTTCCACCCGGCTATGAAAAACGTCGGCCCTATTCGCCGTGAGTTGGGGGTGAAGACCTTTTTCAACATGCTCGGCCCCATGGTCAATCCGGCCTTCCCCAATAAGCAACTGGTGGGGGTCTTCTCGCTGGAGTTGGCGCGGCTCTACGGTTATCTGTACCAACAGACCGGCAAGCGCTTCACCATCCTGCACTCGCTCGACGGCTACGATGAAGTCTCGCTCACCGGCCCCTGTAAGTACCTCGACAACGACGGCGACCACATGATGACACCCGAGGAACTGGGCCTGCGCCAACTGACCCCAGCCGAGTTGAGCGGCGGTCGAACGGTGGAAGATGCGGCCCGTATTTTTATGTCCGTGCTAGACAATCAGGCCACCGAGGCCCAGACCAACGCCGTGCTCGCCAACGCAGGCATGGCCATTCGCACCCATCGCGGCGAGATGAGCTTACCTGATGCCGTGGAGGTAGCGCGCGAGAGCCTGGTCACCGGCCGCGCCAGGGCGAGCCTGGAAGCGTTTTTGAACGTGTAGCCGCGTTGGATCGAGCGTACTACCGCATCATATCAGACTAATATTATGGCCTCCAAAAAGAAACCAAAGATCAAAGGACTGCAGCGTGCCAAACGAATGATGCAGCGAAAGTTGACAGAAGAGCAACGCCTCGAAAGGCAAGGTAGGCAAGCCATTAAAGAGCGGATGGCGAAGCGTGACCGTGACATCACTTGGGTAGAAAGTAATCGGAAAGTAAAAGCCTCGCCACTCGTGCTTGAGTTTGGCGATCCGCTCATTCAGCCCATGATAGAAAATCCTGAACCTGACCCAGAAGCCTATCAAAATGGTCTCAGAAACGTGATTGCTTTTGTAGTGATGGTATGGAACCTAGGCACCCTGCCCGAAGATACGCCGGCGGTCAAAGAGGGACGCGCCATTTTGAAAAAAACGATGGGGCAAGAGCCTGTTATGCAAGACGCGATAGATATGATGATCGAACGTAAGCATGAGGCATTTTCTGAACCAATCCATCAATTTTTTGTGCATGACCACCAGGTAACGTTTAATCAAAAAGGTGACATGCACCTGATGGTCAGCACCGAGGAAATTAAGCCTCCAAAATGATAACTGGCTTCAGGGACTGGGGTTGTTAGGCTACATTTGCTCCTAGTAGCGTGAAAAGAATAACTTCCCCGATTCGGTTAGAGATTCTGTTTCCGATCAAGGAGGGATAGCGAGATGGTGAGATGGTGAGATCTTGAGATGGTGAGACTTTGGGACGTACAGTCTCCTACTCCTAACCTCTCGACCTCTCAATCTCTCGACCTCCTATTTTCAAGCGAAGAAGGTCAACTTATTTCTGAGCGTTACTTAGTCTATCTCCGTCAGCTCCGTACCATCTGACCGCAGGTATACCCAAGGGAGCCCCGAGGGCTTGGCGCGGGCG
Source organism: uncultured Bacteroidia bacterium (assembly GCA_964449365.1). Lineage (GTDB taxonomy): Bacteria > Bacteroidota > Bacteroidia > J057 > J057 > CAYVAP01. The sequence goes on along the minus strand of CAYVAP010000031.1, from coordinate 9,747 downwards.
TAATCCAGATAGGGGACGATCTGCTCATAGCGAGGGGTTACCAGTTCATGCCCAGTTTCACTGACGATGCCTTGCCGACCGTTCGCCAGCACGACATGATGCGGAAAAAATCGTCGTTGGCCATAGTGGTGGTCGTGTAAGTAAACAATCGAGTCATATTGGCAGGGCAGCAGGAGTTCTCCCTGCCAATTGTAGGTGCCCCATTTGTCCGCCTTTTGCACGAAAATGCAGTGGGGAGCAGTGCGAATGGCTTGATACCTCGCTGGGATTTCTGCTGGTTCTGGGTGAGTCCGGTTAGGGTAGATTTTGAAGCCGATCTTTCCCACAGTACCCATCAACTTACCTCGGGCGGTAGATCCCCACGCCCCACCACACGCATACGACATCGGCCAGCGAGCCGTATCGCCAAACACGTCCAAGCAGATAAATCGGTCGCGATTTTTCAATAAAACCAAGTGAGATAGGTGATCAAAGTTGTTATGCTCGATCCCGTGGGGAGTACGGGACTGATACTGCGGCTCAATCACCCATTGCCCGCGAGGGTCGATGAAGCCTAAGTTGCCCTTGACTTTGGCCCAAGCCCTACCGGCAATGAAGAGCCCCGCATCTTCGAACTGTGGCTCGATCACCCAAGTTCCTGTGGAGTCGACGTAACCCATGTACTCACCTCGACGCATGGGGATCAGCCTTGGCCCTAATTTACGATCAGCCTGATACTGCCAGCGTTGCTGCAGATATGCTGCTACCTGTGCGGTATCCCACTGCATGGCTTCGGGAGGAGCCAGGCACACTTCGACGCGAGCGCTGGGACCATGCGATACATAGTCCACCTCGGTAATGTCCAACTCGAGGCCCACGGGCTGCCCACTTCGATCTAGGTAGGGCAAAGCAGTAGCCCGCATAGGAATGGGCTGGAACGGCGAAGAGGCCATCATCGCTTGACGTAAGCTGCCGCGCATTTGTTCCGCTCTGCCTTGCGCGGCGCTCTCAGCCTCATCTGGCGCTCGAAAGCCTACCACAAGCACGCAAGCGCTACGGTCGAATACCCGAGCATAGCTCGTCTGCAACTGCTGCGCCACTAGGTTTACCTGTATCGACCAGACCACCGCTCGGCCCTCACCAGCCATGGCCGCGAACTGAACCGAGTCTGTTAGCGCATAGAGCGACACGTATTGTCCCCAGACATGGTTGATGGGTAGTATCAGCAGGAAAAACAGCATTTTCTTCATGATGGTAAGGATTAGAGGTGAGCATGAAAGGTAGACTTCTGAAAACTTTGGACTAGCGCTTCGCATTCGAAATTCGTAATCAGGAATTCGTAATTGAAAGCAAATATAGCCGCTTGGGCGGCCACTGAGTGAGCCAATATGAACGGTAGGTATACTACGTGGCGTAAGGATGGTAGAGTGCTAAGACACTATAACTTATGGATAACAAGGCCATTCAATAAATCAACCACTCTACCGTTCAACCACTTTGAAGTATAAACGCTGTGCCTGACGACCTTATACCTTTATACCCTTATTCCCCCTGACCGTTCATATAGATGAGTGCTGCTGGTCAATGTTTTATGCGAATTTCGAATGGTTAATTACTTCATTCCGAAGGCACTAGCATCCACATCCTACTGACGAATAGTGAACCCCTCGAAATCATGCGCAGCATCGTCCTTTTCCACCTCGACCTGATGCACAGTGGCCATGGGCGGCCCCTTTCTAGCCCAGTCTACCAACTGCTGAAGCTGCGTCGTGGTGCCCGTAGCCTCGAGGTATACCGAACCATCCGCCTCGTTGCGGACGAAACCACTTACCCCGATTTGTTGCGCTTGCGCCCGAGCAGCAGCGCGAAAACCTACCCCCTGTACCCGGCCTGTGATGCGAAGTTTGTAATGTGGCATGATGAAAATCTATTTACAATAGTCCGTGCAAGTTTGTGGAGGCTTGAGTCACCTGTAAACTGCTTGTAGTAGTGTTGAAAATCAAAATATGCTTATAATCATGTAGTTACAGATGTTTTGTAGTACTCTAATGAGCTTCATTTTATTTCTCCCAACTCAGCTCTGGACCTAAGCTTGAATTTTATCATCAAATCAGATTTGTATATCGCTGATTATCAGATGAAGACATGGGCGGAATAACAGTAAAAATCTGAACGGACTATTGAAGCGAAGAAGGCCAACTTATTCTTTGAGCCTCACTTATACCACGTGGCGTAAGGATTGCAGAGTTGTAAGACACTATAATTTATTGATAACAAGGCCATTCAATAAATCAGCAACTCTACCACTCAACCACTTTGAAGTGTAGCTTGATCATCAAAACCTAGATTCTCCCTGCCATGTTTACTCATAGCCAGGGGAATCAAAGTCAGCGGAAGATAGGTTGCTTCAGTCAGGGTGAGTCGGGCAAGTCAAGTGGTGGGTAGCAAGGAGGCGTAGCCGAAGCCCATGGCGTTTTTTTCCCCCAAGCCCGCGTACCACATCATTTCTTTCCAGGCTTGTGGCGCCCGCAGTGCAAAGTCGTACAAGTAGCCGCGCACTTTGGTTTCCCGCTCGGTACCCGGCGCAATAGTGATCAGCCGCGACTTGGGGCGGCTCTCCAGGCGAAAGCCCCATCCTTCATTAGCAATTGGAGCCGCTTGGCCCAATGCCGCAGCCCGGCTGTTGAGTTTGTGTTGTAGGTTGTCGGCCAGGCGCAGCGCATAAGCCGGATGGTCGGGGGCTAGGTAGGCCACCGGCTGCCCCGGTCCGCGAGTTTGACTCACGCACACCGGGCTGTGTGCCCGAAAGCGCTGCCAGCCACCTTCCCAAACCGGGGGCGGCAGCATTTCGATGCTCTCCACCGCTAGGTCTACGCGATGCTGGGCGTCGCCCAAGGTAAATACTTGCTGCTCAAACAGCCCCTGCAAAAAATGCCCCCCAGCTTCATCCAGGCAAAAGCCGATTTCTAGACGGGCCAGCTCTCCCCGTATGCGTAAACAGCCCCCTTCGATGGCAAAGGGGCGTACATCCAACTGCGAGAAAACAAATAGTCGGAACTGCCGCCCGCCCAGCCGATATCCTTGGTCATGTAGCCAGGTAGCAAAGTCCGCATCTGCCTCGCCTAGAACCCGGTAAATCCAGGCCGAAAGAAAATACGGATAAGTCAGCGGCAACAGGTCGTAGCGGCTTTGTCGCCGAAAAGTTAGCTTAAAACGCATGGATCAAATCAGGGTTGGCTGTTTGAGTGATAGTTCCAAAGGTATAAACTACCAGGAAACTCCCCAAGCATTTTCATAGCACTGGCATGGTTTCACCAGTACCTCTGGCGAAACCCTGCTAGCGTTGCCTCATGGCTTTTTCTCCCAATCGGAAACCGCTGCTGATCAGACGCTTCGGTACGGATCGGTGACACGCGTCATTCATCCTCCTCAGTACAGCGGCACCTTCTGATCGTAGTCGATCTCAAAGCTCAACCCCTCCACAACCTGATGGTACTTATCCACCAGCTCGCGCTGATCGCGCCCGCCGATGAAGATGTTGGCCAGCTCGAAGCTGTAGCTGTCCTGCCCTTGTAGCTCGCTCAGGTGCAGGCCATTGTGAACGTGCAGTTTTACTTCCAGCCCAGGGATGAACTTCTTGAGAATCTTGATCTCCTCTGGCGAGGGAGCTTTCTTCACGGTGCCGCTTTCGAAGGTGCGCAGCATGAAGTTGGCTGCCTTGTTGAACTCGCCGTGGTTTTCCAGGGTGTGCGGCTTGCGGCCCAAGGCCAGATTTAGCATGATGCTGTGATGCGACACGCCATGAATCTTCTCGAAAATATCGGAGTGTGCTTGCGAAATGCGCGGGTTGATCTCCAGCAGATACACCTCGTCGGCGGTGGGGTTGAAAAAGTACTCGATGTTGAAGGGCGAGTTGTCCAATCCGATCTGACTAATGGACCGGCGTGAGATGTCGGCCATGCGAAACTGAATCTCCTGCGGTAGGGCCGAGGGGTATTCGTAACGCCCAAAGGATGATCGGTCACCCTCGCGCACCGAATCGACGATGCCGTAGACCACCACGTTGCCCTTGTGTACGTAGCCCTCTACGGTGCATTGGTGCCCGCCGATGCTGCTCTCGGCGATGCAGGTCTCATCCATGTAGGCAAATTCCTGCGGCAAGCTAAACTTACGCATCAGCACGTTGAACGGCTCCGAAATGAAGTCGATGTGCTTGCGCACCTCAGTCATGCTCTCATAAAACTGCGCCTCGCCGTTGATCTTGTAGGCCAAAAAGGAGCGAAACGACTTGATGGGCTTGATCCAGTACGGCGTAACCATACCCAGCTTCTGGTAGGCATCCTCATCAAAGGGGTTGAAAGCCTTAAAAATGGGAATGTGTTCCGGGATCACCTTGCTCTGCTCCAGGCGGCTCCAGTATTTGTGCTCGCATTTCATGATGGCCTCCAGCGAGGGGCCGGGCAGGCCGTACTTCTCAGCGATGATGGGCACGAAGTTGGTCCCTGGAAAGTCGAAGTAGGTAGCAATACCGTCGATCTGTCCGTGCGCATCGATACGCTCAAAGCAGCGATTCAGCAGTTCTTCGATGTCGAAGCGCTCGAGCTTGCGCATCTCTGAGATGTCCAGCGCGGCGTGAAACTCACACTCGGCGGCCTCGGGCAGCTTTTGCAACTTCTTGAGGTTGAAGTCGTCTAGCCCGACGATGAAAACTTGTTTTTGTGGCATATGATAAGAGGTCAGAGGTCAGAGGTCAGGGGTCAGAAGTCAGAGGTCAGGGGTTAGAAGTCAGGGGTCAGAAGTCAGAGAGGTACTGAGATGGCATACGAAACATCTTTATTCTTTTCTCGCTTCTCGTGTCTCACAGCGCAGCGGTCTGACTTCTCACAGCGTAGCGGTCTGACTTCTCACAGCGCAGCGGTCTGACTTCTCGCAGCGCAGCGGTCTGACTTCTCGCAGCGCAGCGGTCTGACTTCTCACAGCGCAGCGGTCCCTACATAAAATCGCGCACGATCCGCTCGTTCCAGCTCTTGCTGAAGACCCGCACGTCGCCTTCGTAGGCGTCGAGGGTAGCGCGAATGATGAAGTGAGTTTTGGTAGAGGTCAGAACCGTGCGGGTGCGGGTGCGCACCGACCAGTCGCCGCGCGTAAACTCGCGTAAGCTCTGTACTTCGCTGCGCAGGGTGTCGTAGTTATAGGTTTGGTAGGAATATTTTTCGTCCACATCTTTCTGGATGGTCCAGTCGATGTCGTTGAGGGTGATGATGGGGTCATGGTTGGTCACTTGGAGAGTTACCTCGTTTTTGGCCAGATTACGAATCACCAGCCACTCGCGACTAGCGGGGCGAATGAGCGTGGTATCGGTAGGATTCTCTTGGCCGGGTTTGCCCAAGTCGCGCGTTTGCTCATCCTGTGGTTGTAGCTGTCGCTCTGGTAAAATAAGCCGACACTCATCGGGGTAAATGGTCAGCCGAGCCGGCTCGGGAGCCGGCCAGGCTAGGGGCCAGTAGCTGGTGGAGAGCGCCAGGCGCAGGAGATTGCCCTGCGGAAAGGACTGCGCGATGTGGTTGAGCTTGAGCCGTACCGTGTATTTTTTGCCTGGTTCCAGATATGTCGGCTCCAGGTCGCTGTCGCGGTGGGTGAGGTTGAGGATGCCGTAGGTCACGCGGGTGGCGCGTCCGTTGGGCTGCACGTCCGAGAGGCGCGCAGCCAGCATAGCCTGCGGCTTGTCGCTACTGAAAGTGATCTCCACCTCCGGCGCGCCCAGAATTTCCAGCGGCTCTTCCAGCACCGGCGAATCGAACAGTAGCGAGCCGCCGTCTTCCTCGCGTTGATCAGCGGGTAGGTCGGTCGAGGCCGCGTAGGAGCACCATTTGCCCGCAAACAAGCCCACGCTGAGCGGACTCTGAATCGGCAGCGGCCGATTGAAGTCGGGCAAATCGCCGTTGAGGTCGATCATGCCATACTTGAGGCGGTAGGCTTGTTCCGTTACGTTGGGGCTGGGAAACTGGTCTTCCACCACCCAGCGGCCCGGTCGCGCCGTGGAGATGGGCGACACCGTGTCCTGCATCCACACCCGCAGAGGCGGCTCCTGGTCGATGCCATTCTCCTTGCCCTTGAGCCAGCGGTCCCACCACAGCAGGCACTCAGTGAGGAAGTCGATGGTAGGACCCGGACCCCCCAGATGGGGGTATTTGTGCCCCCAGGAGCCTACCAGCCCCTTTTTGGGGCAGTCGAGGTGCTCCAGCAAGCGAAAGATAGTGTTGCTGTAGCCATCGGCCCAGCCCCCAATGGCGTATATGGGACACTGGATGGCCCCGTAGTTGAAGCAGACCGAGGCATGCCGCCAGTAGTCATCGAAGCGCTGGTGCTCTAGCCAGTTTTTCAGCCACAGGCCCGAGCCTTCCAGTCGCTCCATCCACATGTCGCGCCATCGCTCGCCTACCAGCGCAGGGTCGGGTGGGCAGGAGTTGTAGGCAAACATGGTGGAGGCCCAGCTGAGATTGTCGGTCAGCAGGTTGCCGCCCATGTAGTGTACGTCGTCGGCGTAGCGGTTGTCCGACGAGGCCACTGTGATGACCGCCTGCAGCTCGGGTGGTTGCAGGGCCGCCAGTTGCAGGCCGTTGAAGCCCCCCCACGAGATGCCCATCATGCCCACCTTGCCGTTGCACCAAGGCTGAGCCGCGATCCAGCGCAGCACCTCCAGCCCGTCGTTGAGTTCTTGCTGCAAATATTCGTCGCGCAAAAGGCCCTCTGACTCACCACTACCCCGCAGATCGACCCGTACCCCGGCGTAGCCGTGCTCGGCAAAGTAGGTGTAGGTCTGCGCATCGCGCGAGGCTTTGAAGTCGCGTTTGCGGTAGGGGATGTATTCGAAGATAGCGGGTACCGGATCCTCCTCGGCTCCTTCTGGTATCCAGAGCTTGGCCGACAGTCGGCAGCCATCCGACATCAGAATCCACTGATGATCAATTACTTGCATGAGAGGTTGTCATAGTTGGTGAAAAGTCAAGGTTGGCACAAACCTAGCGCATTTATTGCGACAATTGCAACTGATCGAGGGGGATTGTCGGGCGAATATCACGAGGTGAAGCGCCCGCCTTGTCGCGTCGTCATCGGCAGAAATGTGCCCTTTCATTTCACCCCTGCATGTGCACCAAATAGTATCCCCACAAGCCCTGGTCGTAGGCTTTCTTCTGAGCCAGGCCGGTTTGGTAATGCACCTTGGAAAAAGGAGTCGCCTCGCGAAAGAGGTTGTAGGCCCAGGTGCCGAATTGGCCTAGCCAGGCTGCGTAGTAGATGCGCCGCACCGAGGGGCCAATGCCTGCGGTGATGTCTTCGATTTCAGCCTGGCCAAAGCCATGTGCCTGGCCTAGCGCCTGCAACTCTTCCACCGCTGGAATATCGCTGATGGCCCAGCCGTTGAGCATGGTTTGCATCAGGGGGTGCCCGGCGATAGGGTAGGGGCGAGGCTTCAGGGTATCGGCGATGAGCAGGCTGCCACCCGGTTTGAGTACGCGCCGCATTTCGCGGAAAAATGCAGCTTTCTTCGGGGCCGAGCCTAGGCTCTCGATGGCCCAGACCACATCGAAGGTATCGTCGCCCAAGCTGGTCTGGCGGTAGTCCATCACTGCGAAATCGCAGCGATGAGCCAACCCTTGCTGCTCGGCGAGTCGTTGGGCGCGGGCCACTTGCCGATCGCTCAGCGTGATGCCCGTACACTGGCAGTTGCGCTTGCGTGCCAGCGAAAAGCAAGATCCACCCACGCCACAGCCTGCGTCGAGCACACGTGCCCCCTGAGGAATGTTGCCGAAATCCGCCAGGCGATCATTCACCCGCTCGATGGCCTGAGCCAAATTGCGTACGCCATGCTCCCACAGGCCATAGTGTAGCCCCATGGCCTGATCGAGCCGCCAAAACATGCGGTAGTGGCTCTCGGTGTGGTGGTAGTAATTGATGACATCGGCGGGGGTAAAGCTGCGCATAGGGCTTTTGGCGCAAAGTAAGAAAAAAGCGCAGGACACGCTCACCCCTTCAACCATGGCACATTCCTCCCTTCATCGGCACGAAGGCTTCGAATGGCCTGGCGCAAAGTCGGCTCCACCACATCCATGCTCAGGGTCCGGTCGGGCTTGCCGTCATATAGGATCTCGGGTAGGTCGGCTAGCCGACGGGGAAAGTATTCATCCACCCAGCTCACCACGTCGGGGTAGGAAATGGGCTTGAGCTCGTGCAGCACCGTTAGGCGGCTGCCCACTTCTTGTTCCAATTGATGAAGACTGTCTTTGATTTGCTGGCGTGGGCTGGCTCCACCCAAAAGGCGCTCCCACCATTTGACCTCCTCTTCAGCGTAGAGGATGGCAAAAAAAAGGATAAACTGCGGCCAGGTGCCACGCTTGGGTAGCTGCCAAAATTCTTCCAGATACCAACGAATGAGCTTGGGCGTATCAGGGGTCCATCGCTCAGCCGACAGGATGTGAGTCAGCACCACAGTGCGGCTTTTGAGGCCCAGCCGCTCGATCAGGTCTTGGGCATCCCAGCTATCGGTAGTGCCTAGCCCTGCAAAGGCCATGGCCTCGGCTACTCGGCGCTTGAGATCGCGCTGCCGCTGCTCCATCAAGCCTTGGTAGGGCCAGCCGCGCAAGTCTCGCTCGTGCACCACTCCCCGATCTCGCCCAAAGAGCTGATGGGAAAGGGTGCGAATGTCCGTTTCTACCAGGCGACTGACCAGGCTGTCGTGGCGCTCGGCTCGGGTGCCATGGATGATGAAGGCGTGGGGCAAATGGTTGGGATCGGCGAGGATTTCCTCGGCTTTGTCGCGAAAATCAATTACCTGCCGATCGCGATCGACCATGAGCGGAAGCCGATCGCGCTGCGCCATAGGTTGCGGTAGATCGCGGCGCCCTTGTCCCCCCTCGCCATGCATACGCCAGGGGAAATGCTGACGCGGCGCTTCGTTCCAGTTCAGTACGCGATAATCCTCGGCTCCCTGCATCAACTCGGTCTGCACGCGCCGCTCGGCGGCCTCAAAGCACTCCATCAGCGTACGCCGCTGTACCAGTTGCTCGTAGAAACGCTGCGCAAACAGAAAAGCTGCTCGGTCGCTGATGGCGGTGGAGGTGGCCGTGACGGCGGGTACGCCCTCTGCGGCCATGGCCTCGGCCTGATCGTGGGTCAGGCAAGCGTTCAAAAAGACGAAGTGCAGCCCCCCTAGGCTAGCCAATTCGCGGCTAAAGCCTGCTATTCCTGCCTGTGCTCGCTCGTCCGTACCCTGGTCTAGCATTAGGCGCAAGCTGTCGGCATGGCCAGCAAAGTGAAACAGATGAATCCGAGCGCCATATTCGTCAAAGACCGCAAAGAGATCATTGATGCTGGCCTGATCGCGTACTACCACCTCGTAGCGCTCTCCGGCTTTGCGCCGCAACAGGTCGCGGATCAGGTGTACTTCGTCCACGATCTTGGGCAGATAGCGAGCCGCATCGATGCGGTCATTGGCGTAGGCGAGAAAGAGCACAGGCTTGGTGGAGGAGTCAGCAGGCATGGGGCAATCAGTTGCAGAAAGGCCAATATAGAGATTTTGGAGGCATGGCGTACAGGGAGGGGCTATCTGGGTGCAGATCAGCTTTTTTTCTGAGAACTTCGTCCTAAATGGCTGTTCATCCGCGCTCCCGACTACGAACAAATGACTACGAACTTCGAACTCGTCCCACTAGCGTCTTCGGAATTAAGTAATTAACCATTCGAAATTCGCATAAAATTCTGGCCATCAGC
>CAYVAP010000030.1:10632-15781 GCA_964449365.1 uncultured Bacteroidia bacterium | reverse complement strand
AGTTCAAGATCAAGTTTAGCACCCTTACTAGCTTGGTAGACAAGATTGAGCGCCTCAATTTGGTCAAGCGTGTCAACTCCAAAGAAGACCGCCGCTCTATCCTGGTAACGATCACCAAAAAGGGCAAGAAGATGCTCGAAGAGTATAACAGCCAGATTCGCGACCTCGCCGAGAAGATGTCGCAGATTGCCACCCAAGAAGAGACTTTTCCTCACCTGCTGAAGACCTTTGAGCGTGCCAACGACGCTGATACCGCCAACTAATCTCTTTCGATTGCTGGCGTGTCAGATCCTCATCCAACCGCTAAGTCCGCTATTACTGCAGGCTTAGCGGTTTGCCTTTACAGTCAGGAATGTCCATTTTATTCGACAAAACTCACGCCAGCCTGCCGCGCAACTCCGGGCGTCCTCGCAAAAAGTCGTCTGCTGACATCCTTTTTTTGCCGGGCACCTGTACCTCGATCAAGCGCAGCCATCCATCACCGGTGGCGACCAGCAGCTCTGCTCGCGACCCCTCGACGCGCAGCGTACCAGGATCAGCTTTGCCTCCAGATTCGGCGGGAGTGGATCGGTATATTTTGAAGAGCTCCCCTTCCAGGGTGGTCCAAGCCGTCGGAAACGGTGACAACCCTCGGACGAAGTTGTGCAGCGCCCGGGTAGGCTGCCGCCAATCGATGCGGCAGTCGTCTTTGAAAATCTTGGGCGCGGAACGACGCGCTTGAGAGTCATCTTGGGGCTTAGGGGAAAGGGTTTTGCGGCTGAGGCCCTCCACCGTCTCGGCCACTAAGCCTGCTCCTATCACCATGAGCCGATCATGCAGATCACCTGCCGTCCAAGTGTCGGGGATGTCAATCGCGCGACTCAGCAGCAGATTTCCGGTGTCAATTTGGGTATCGATCAAGAAGGTAGTTGCCCCTGTGCGGGTTTCGCCGTTGATCAAGACCCAGTTGATCGGGGCTGCACCGCGATAGTCGGGCAGCAGCGAGGCGTGCAGGTTGAAGGTACCCAACCGGGGAATCGACCAAACTATTTCTGGCAGCATGCGAAACGCTACGACCACCATCAGGTCGGGGGTTAGCGCTTGCAGCGTAGCCACCAACGCTGGATTGCGCAGCTTCTCTGGTTGTAATACCTTGAGGCCATGTTGCTCTGCGGCGACTTTCACCGGACTAGGACGCAGCTTTTTGCCCCGACCGGCGGGCCGATCAGGGGCCGTAACCACGGCTACGACTTCATAGCCACGTTCAAGGAGAATTTCGAGTGAGGGTACGGCGAATTCTGGCGTACCCATGAAGATGATGCGCATGGAGTAATTTCACAGGTAAAAATTGACGGTGAAAAGCTACGAAGCCTAGTCATTAGTTTCGCGGTTCAAAGTTCAAGGTTGAAAGTCTCTCTGCTCAAAAACTGCCGGAAGCATTTCCTGCCAAACGGCACAGCCTACCGCTCGCCGTTCATATCGGTAAGCCCCTCTTTGTCAAAGCAGCGCAACGTACAAATACACAAATGGCACCGCCACGAAAGTCCCATCGAAGCGATCCAGCATCCCCCCATGGCCAGGTAAGATGCCGCCCGAATCTTTGACCTGCATGCTACGCTTGAACATCGACTCGATCAGGTCGCCCAATTGCCCGAAGACGGCGATCAGCCCTGCTACTACGTACCAACTGAAGCCATCGACTGGCAGGATCTGGGTATTGACCCAGGCCCAAAACAGGCAAAACGCTGCCCCTCCCACCGCTCCCTCCCAGGTCTTTTTGGGACTGATCCGCTCAAATAGAAGCCGACGCCCCAAAAAGCGCCCCACGAAGTATGCTGCCACATCGACCGCCCAGGTGAGTAACAGGTAGCCCAGCGGAAAGTGAAATCGGTATTGCGACACATCCTCTGGTATCGATAGCTCGAAAAATAGGTACATGGGCACCACGCAATAAAGAAAGCCTAACATGACCCCCCCTACCTGCATGGCAGGGTTTTGCTCGCTGGGGTCAAAGAGCACCAGCAACTGCATCACCGGCAGCACCAGCATGGCCTCGATCCAGTAGATCTGGCGAGGCATAGGTACCTCGAGCGGCGTGATAGCCAGCAAAGCGGTGGCCCACATCACCCCGCCCATCACCAGGGCCGCGATGCGGTAGCGTCGGGTGTCGTTTTGAGTGAGCCGAAAAAACTCCCACATCGCCATCATCGATACGATCACACAGAAGAGCCAGGCTCCATAGGGAGACAAAATCAAGGCTGGAATCACGATTGACACGGCAATGAGCGCCGTGATCGCCCTCACACGCAGATCTTTCATGGGGAAGGAGGCTTAGCTTGGGGGTAGCTCAAGCGAACAAAGGCGACACTCAGCGCCATCACCAGAAGCAATGAGCCTAGCACCATCGGCCAGGGAAAGGAATAGCTTTGATCGACGACGCGGGAGTCGATAGCTGGTCGCATGGCTGCTAGGTAAGCCATGAGAATGGATAAACCGTTGAAGGTGAAATGACCCACGATGCTCGGCCAGAGGCTCCCGCTACGCAGTAGCAAAAATCCCAGCAACATGCCCAAGGCTGCACGAGCAAAAAAACCATAAAACTGGAAGTGGACAAAGCTGAAAATCAGCGCCGCTACGATCACGGCCGCCCAGCCGGGCATCAGGCGAGCCAACTGACGCTGCAGCAAGCCGCGAAAAAAAACCTCTTCGCACACCGCCGGTACCAGCGCAAAGGTGATCAGATTGGCCACCAGCACCAGCGGATGGGTCGTGGTCAAGATCGCCATCAGCGCCTTCTGCCCAATGTCTTCTTGCTCACGCATCCAAGCTTCGACGGGCTCTAGCACCTCCGGCAAGCGAAAAGACCCGGGGTCGAGTTGTAGCCATTGCACCAACGGAATGCTCGCCCCCATAGCCAGGGCGGCGAGGCCCAATTGCAGCCACAGGGTGTCGCGACGCAGCGGAGGCTGCCAGCCTAGCTGTTGAGGCGCATTTCCTAGCAGCTTTCCCATCAGGTAGCCCACCAGCCCCCAAGTGAGGAGCTGATTGCCGCTCTGGATGATTCGAAATACCCAGGTATCGATCGAATCGACCTCGACCTGCCCCCCCAAGATGCTTTGTACGGCTTCGAGATTCAGCCCAAACACCAGCGCCACCAGCAAGACTAGCAAGGGCACCATCACCATCAAGCACAGTAGGTATAGGAGTGCACTGAACAGCAGCGCAAACCCGGGGCTTCGCTGCGATTGCTCGGAAAAGGTGCCAAAAATACTCACGCCGTTGGTATACTATGATCAGGATGAAAGCGCAACATACGCCATTTGTCGCTTTTTCTCATCACATCTTCTAGCCTTTATGGAATTTTCTCCCCAGTCCACTCATTGATAAACATTCGGCCTGCGAATAAATTTGTATCTTCGCGGGTAATTAAGACCAGTATTCCCTTGTAAATCTTGGCGGGTACCTGCCTTCATTCTACATTTCGAATCCCGAATTGCTAAGGCCCATGATCCACATCGGCAAACATCCCATCGGCGAATACCCACTCCTGCTAGCCCCTATGGAGGATGTGAGCGATCCGCCCTTCCGAGTGCTGTGCAAAGAGCAGGGGGCTGACGTGGTGTATACTGAATTCATCAGCTCCGAAGGGCTCATTCGCTACGCCGAGAAGTCGGTGGAAAAACTCGACATCTACGACGCTGAGCGGCCCGTAGGCATTCAGATTTTTGGGCACGATATCGAGTCGATGCGCATGACCGCCCGTATCGTAGAGCAAGCCCGGCCAGAAATTCTTGACATCAACTATGGCTGCCCCGTCAAAAAAGTAACCTGTAAGGGAGCTGGAGCGGGGATTTTGCGCGACATCGACAAGATGGAGCGCCTCACCCGCGAGATCGTGCAGAGCACCGAGCTGCCCGTAACCGTCAAAACCCGCTTGGGATGGGACCAGCATAGCATCAAGATCGTCGAGGTGGCCCTTCGTTTGCAAGATACAGGTATCAAGGCCCTCTCCATTCACGGGCGCACCCGCAAGCAGATGTACAAAGGCCAGGCTGACTGGACCATGATCCAAGAAGTAGCCGCCCACCCTGATATCGAGATCCCCATTTTTGGGAATGGCGACGTAGACTCACCTCAGCAGGCCGCCGAGATGCGAGCCCGCTATCCTGACGTAAGCGGCATCATGATTGGACGAGGATCTATTGGCAATCCTTGGATTTTCCAACAGATCAAGCACTACCTTAGTACGGGTGAGCTGCTCCCTGCCCCTACCCTACAAGAGCGAGTGGAAGTCTGCCGGCGCCACCTAGAGATGTCCATGATTTGGAAGGACGATCTGCTGGGAATACGCGAAATGCGCCGCCATTATCCGGCCTATTTCCGCGGCTTGCCCAACTTCAAGCCCTTGCGCATGAAGCTGGTCACCAGCGATGATAAGCAAGAGCTACTCGATACCTTGACCTACATCAAGGAAGAATACGATCCCGGGCAGGCCGATTTGGTCGCCAGCGACAAGACCAAAACCTCAGCCAAACCCAAACTCAAGATTCGTCAGGGGCGTACGGTGCGCAACAAGCTGGCGCTGCCCGATGCGAGCCATCAGCCGATTCCGCCCGAGCTAAGCTGCGCCTCCTGAATGCAACGATGCTTTTCGCTACGAAAATTTGAAATGTTAGGCTCGTTTTTCTTATTGCCATCGAATTTGATTAATTTTCAGGGGTAAGCCCTCCCCTGTGTCATCATAAAGCTTCGACTGATTATGAAACTCCGATTGCTGTTACTTGGGTGTCTCATCGGCTTGATTGTGCCCACCTGGGCGCAAGAAGTGGATGTGACCACTGTCCTCGCCGACACCAAGACCTTTATCTTTGACAACAACAAAAACACCGTCAAAGGATACATCTACGCCGAGTTGGAGGAAAAAACCTCCTGCTGTGGAGAAGATCGTATTTACCTAGAGGTCAAGATCGATCCTTCTGGATACGTAGTATCGGCCAAGCCGCTCACCGGTAAAAATGACTGCATGAAGCAGTCGGCGGTCGATATCGTGAAAAACATCCAGTGGAATGCCGCTGATTTCAAAGGCCCTAAATCAGTCTACTTCGAAATCAAGCCCAATATCGAATGCAAGGACGGTATGGCAAATACTTACGCCGAGCTGGAGATTTTC
>CAYVAP010000030.1:8711-10622 GCA_964449365.1 uncultured Bacteroidia bacterium | reverse complement strand
GCACCGAAGAGCGTAACGCGCCTGAAGCGTCCGAAGCAGAGCCTGAAGTCGAGCGTAAAGAACCGGCCGAAGTAAAGTTTGTAGAAGATGAGTCGCCCAAAGAGACGGAGTCGGCTCCCACTACTCAAGCCGAGCCTCGCCTGCCCGAGTCGATCGCCTCTGCCGATGGCAGCAGCCGTGGGGAGCAAGATCCAGCTCTTGAAGGAGCCCGCAATCAAGCTGCGGCTGAAGAGAATGCCCGTCAAAAAGAAATTGACCGCCTGCGTCAGCAGCTCGTGCAAATGCGAGAGGAAGAAGAAAAGCGCCAGGAGCGCCTGCGTCAGCAGGAGGAAAAGCGACGCCAGGAAGAAGAGCGCCGCAAGCAGCAACAGAATAGCAACGATGGCTTTGGCGAGCAAAACGGAGAGGACCAGTTTGCGGCTGACACTGACGAAGGCACGGGTGGCCTCTATTTCGAGGATAATGGCAGCGACGATGGTAACGTTGGGGAAGAAGGAGATTTCAACGAAGGCTTTGCCCAAGGCGGTGGGGAAGATGACCGCCTCCGCAGCGAGATCGAAGATCTTCGGCAGCGCCAGGAAGAACTGCGCCAACAATTGATGCAACGTGAGCAAGAACAACTACGCATCGCCGAAGAAAATCGCCAGGCCAACCAAGATATCGTGCGCATGGAGGAAGAAATTGCGATGAAAGAGGAAGAGTTGGCACAAACTCGCGAAGAGGCCGAACTTCAGCGCCTGGAAGAAGAGCGGCAGGCAGTCGCGCAAGAGCGACAGCAGCAGGACGAAGAGTATCGCCGCATGATGGAAGAGATTCGCCGCCTGCAAGCTGAGGCCGATCAGCAAATCCAGATCCTCGAAGAAAAAAAGGCTGAAATTGCTCGTATGGAAAAGCTCGCCAAAGCCCGCGAGCAGGAAATCGCTCTAGAGCGCGCCCTGCGCGAAAAAGAGCGCCAAAAGCGCCTCATCGATATCCAAAACCAGCTCAATACGGGTGGCCCGGTGTCCGCTCAAAACTTTACTGCCACTTCTGAGGCAGAGCTATCTAGCCTCATGGCGCAAATCGACCTCTCGACCGAGGCCGATAGTGAAGCCATCAAGCTGCTGGTGCAGCAAATCGAGCAGATGCGCACCGAGATGGCCCTTTTACAGCAGCAGATTCGCAACATGGGCGGTCAACCTACCACCACCCCGATCAACCTCAACTCTGGTCGTCAGACCACGCCGCCCTCTTCTGGCCAAGGGACCAAAGGTAAGTCAGGGAAGAACAACAATGGCGGCGCTACCAGCGATGGCGTCAAGTCGGCAGCCACCGACGATAGCTGGAAAGACCTCGACATCTACGCCCCCAATGTCAATCCCAGCGAATATGGTGGGGCTGCTCCTACCTCTAATGGCACCCCCAGCACAGATACGCAGACCACCCCACCAAGTAACAGCGGCAGGAGTTCACAGGCTGCGCCTACCTCGGCTGACTTCGACCCTGTGAGAGGCTACAGCTCCTTGGCTGACGACGAGCATGAAAACGTGTCTGGACCCAAAGCGGGAGAGCGTACCTACATCGACGGTCGCGATGCCATGAAGCAACTCATCAAGACGAAGCTCAAGCAAGGCAGCATCTGCGGATTGGCTCAGGCCCTCTTCTCCGCGACCATCGATCCCCAAGGCAACGTGGTCCGCCACACCATTCTCGGGGTAAACGGCGAGGACAAAGCCGAGATCGAACTGCAACTGATGACCATTATTCCCACCCTGAAGTTTACCAAGGCAGATGTCCGCTTTGACCAGACCATTTACCTAGAGTTCAAAGCCGAGATCATCTGCGAAGGCAAAGACAAAGTCAACCTACAACAGGTCGATCCCCTCTTGAAGACCAACGAGTGATCGGCTGACCAAGGTTTTTGATGATAGC
>CAYVAP010000030.1:0-8701 GCA_964449365.1 uncultured Bacteroidia bacterium | reverse complement strand
ATCCTCAGCGGGGCTTTTTGTTACCGGATGAATAAAGCCTCGGGAGGATTTCGACCGCCAAAATTCGACCGCCAACCCATCGACTTTTCCCTCAAGCCTCCTGGCGCAGAATGACCCCATCTTCGATGTGGCAGGTCCGATCGGCCCGCGCCGCTAGGCCCAGGTTGTGGGTGGCCATCAGAAAGGTAACACCGGTAGTCTGAGCCAAGTCAAAGATCACGCGGTATAGTTCCTCGCTGTTGCGGCTATCGAGGTTGCCGGTGGGTTCATCGGCCAAAATGAGGCGTGGTCGGTTGATCAGGGCACGGGCCATAGACACCCGCTGCTGCTCGCCACCGGATAGCTGGGTAGGCTTGTGGGTCATGCGATCAGCTAGGCCCAGCGAGCTCAGCAGAGCCTCGCCTCTGGCTAGGCTTTCCTCTTTGCTCTGCCCGGCGATGTAGGCAGGCATGCACACATTTTCTAGCGCCGTGAATTCGGGCAGCAGGTGATGAAACTGGAAGACGAAGCCCAGCGACTCGTTGCGAAACTGCGCTTTTTGCTTCTCGCTCATGCGAGTGATGTTGCGCCCGTCGAAATGTACCTCCCCGCCGTCGGCGTCATCGAGGGTGCCCAAAATTTGCAACAGGGTACTTTTGCCTGCGCCCGAAGCTCCTACCAAAGACACCACTTCGCCTTGCCTCAGGGTGATGCTCACCCCCTTGAGCACGGGTAGCTGACCATAAGACTTGGTAACGTCGGCAGCGCGCAGCATGACAGTTTGCATAGAGTCGAAATCAGAAATGAAGCAGAAAGGTACAGGATCTAAGGCAAAGCGTCTGTCTCAGGCCCCGATTTTTCTGACGAGTGCCTTTGGAATTAAGCAATTGACCATTCAAAATTGTAAGTACTCAATACATATGTAGCAAAATTTAAGTGCTATTTTTTGAAAAATTTCAAAAATACACTCATTTCCACTCGTATTTTTGACGATTTATTATATAGATTTTTCGAAACTAAAAATTTACGACAAAAATCAACCACTGAGAGGCATTTTTATATTTTAAGATTATACTTTTGGCAAAAAAAAGTGCAAAACCAGGTGTCTAATTGCATTTAGTGTAAAAATTATAGATTTTTTTACAAAAAATATATTGAGTACTTACTCAAAATTCGTATAAGAATTTGACAATCAGTGCATTATATTTCAAATGGCTGATCGCGAACTTCGAACTAAATCCACGAGCTAAGAAAGCTTAGCCCTTGAGAAAGGGATTGTCGTCTTTGGCTTCGCTACTGTCGGCCACCCGGATGGCGATCACCTCCGCCTCGGCCGTCTGCTCACCCTCGGCGAATACGCGACAGCGCAAGGTGGTCTTGCGACCCTTGATCTCCTCCACCCTGGCCCGCAGCTCGATGTGGGTGTTGGGAGTAGGTTTGAGGTAGCGAATGTTGAGCGTGCCCGTCGCATAGCGGTAGATCGGCTCGCTGTCGAGGGCACGTCCTTCTGCCTGATAAGCCGCAGCCATGGCGGTGCCCATACAGTGGCAGTCGATCAGCGTCGCCAGCACCCCGCCGTTGAGGATGCCAGACCAGCCGTGGTATTTTTCCCGCGAATCCCAGTGGCAGACGGCCTCTTCGCCTTCCCAATAACTCTTGATCTGGAGGCCATCGGGATTTTCGGTGCCACAACCAAAGCAGACGTTGTCGGGCATGTGATGTTGAAAGTAAGTAGGCATGGGAGAAGATCGTTTGGGGGGGAAAGTAAAAAGAATGGTCGACCAAGGGGTATGATTACGCGGTTCTGCTTAACCTTGTATCCTCTACCCTATCTCTGCTAAGCAAAGATACTGCATTTTGACTTTCGCGGGAAATGGACGTAATTTGCATTGCTAAATTCAGACGGAATTTTCCCCGGTCCCACTTCAAAAGCAACTTCTTAACCTACTCACCTATACATGTCAACTCTGAGTAGAATTCGGCAAAACATTGGCCTCATCGCCATCGTGATCTTCATCGCGCTTGTCTCGTTCATCCTGACCGATTTCTTGCAGGGCATCACCACGCTGGTACAAGGCATTCCCGAAGCCGGGATTGTCGCTGGTGAAGATGTCTCCGACCAAAGCTATCAAGAGCGGGTCAGCCTCTACATGCAAAACCAAAACGGCACTCCTGACGAGCTGCAAGCTTGTCAACTGCGCACCCAGGCCTGGCAAGCCATCGTGCAAGAGCGCGTGTATGAGGAGGCCCTCGATGAGGTGGGACTAAAAATTACAGGCGAAGAGCTCTACGCCATGTTTGAGGAAGTGTCGCCTCTCGTACGTCAGATCCTCGGCATCCCTCCGCAGCAACAGATCGAGCCCAACCAGATCAAGCGCTATCTAGACCAACTGCTGCAGCAGAGCCCTGACCAATTGGCACTGATCGAAGACATCATGGCCCAGCAGCGCGGTAGCCAGCGCTATCTCAACATGCTCTCTGCCTGCTACGTCGGCTCATCCACTGCTGCTGCGCGTGCCCACCAAAACAGCAGCCGCAAAGTAGACCTCTCTTTCTTGGGGGTCAATTTCACTGCGATCCCTGACTCGACCATCCCCGTGAGCGATAGCGAGCTACGCAGCTACATGCGCGAGCACGAGGAGCAATACCAGCAAGAAGCTCAGACCTTCATCCGCTACGCGCGATTCAAGTTGACCCCTACCCGTGGCGACTCGATAAAGGCCTACGACAACCTTGCTCGCCAGCGCGAAAATTTCGCCGCTGTGCTCAATGATTCGACCTACACCATCGGCAAATCAAGACAGCCTTACCAACCTCGTCCGGTGCCCGTCTACCAACTGCCCCAAGCGATCCGCGATAGTGTAGTCGGGGCAGCGCCCAAGACGGTGTTTGGGCCCGTGTTGCAAGATGGCTACTACCAGCTCTTCAAACTGGTCGAGGGAGTAGACAGTGCCGAGGCCGGAGGGGCCAAGATCAATCATATTTTGTTCTCCGGAGATTCGACCGTCGAAGCAGAAGCTCGTCAGGTGGCGGCTCAGGCGCGCGGTGGCGCTGATTTCGGCGAATTGGCAGCCGAGTACTCCGACGATTTCAACAGCAAGAATAAAGGCGGCTCGTTGGGCTGGTACCGCAAAGGGCAGTTTGGACCTGATTTTGACGAGGCTATCGAAGGCGCTTCCGTCGGTAGCATCGTAGGCCCCATCAAAGGGCCCGGTGGATACCATGTGGTTCAGATCGTAGATCGGACCGACCAAGCCTACGACGTAGCGCGCATCGAAGAAGAAATCATCTACTCCAAATCTACCCGCGACAGCGTGTACGGGGTCGCCAACCAATTTGCCGCCCAACTGATCGGCAGCGGCGATATCAACCGCGCCGCTAGCGAGGCGGGCGTCAATGCCTTTGAATCCAACCCCCTCACCAAGAGCACCTGCGATGTGCTGGGCCTCAACGGCGGCCGCGAACTGGTGGTCTGGGCCCTTAGCTCGGAAGAAGGAGACGTTTCCCGTAAGGTCCTTAATGTCAACGACAACTTCGTCATCGCGCAGGTGACCCGCAAAATCGAAGAGGGGCTGCAGGATCTCGAAGCCGTACGTGAAGAAGTAACCCGCGCCGTCCGCAATGAGAAGAAGGGTGAGATGATCAGGGAAAAGTTAGCCAGCTTGGCCGGGCAGGATCTCAACGCCATGAAAAATGGCTACGGGGCTGGCGCATTCATCAATACTGCACAGGGCATCAACTTCGACAGCAATTCTATCCCTGGCGTGGGGGCCGATCCCGAGCTGGTAGGTACCGCCATGGGCCTCGGGGCTGGTGAAACCAGTGCGCCAGTCGTGGGCAACAATGGCGTGTATGTGCTACAAGTAACCAACGTTACTGAGGCCGAAGCACTGCCCGAAGCTCAGCTTCAAGCCCGCGCGCGACAGCTTGCCACCTCAGGGCAGCAGCAAATGCAAAACCGCATCAACGCCGCGCTGATCGAGATGGCCAAAGTGGAGGACAACCGCATCGAAGGCGAGAAGCTCCGCTACAGCTTCAAATGATCCTTTATCCCAAGGGATCAAAACCATCTTACTCCGGCTTGGCGTCTCTGCACCAAGCCGGAGTCTTTGGTGCCCCTCCTTGGCCGACAGCGCGACCACTGAAAGAACCAATACAAAGAGCTGGTGAGGAACTCTATGCCAAGAATCAATGTGGGGGGGTTGGTGAGGCACTCTGTGCCGAAACCGAAACCCCTATGCCCGGTTCATATCCCTGCTCACGTCCTTCAACTGACAAAACCTTCCTCCCCTCAATGGCGTTTTTTGTGGCATGAAACGTTACCTCTTTTTATCCTTCATTGGAGCGACTTTGCTCCTGATCACCCAAGCTTGCGCTCAGACTGGCGCGCGTAGCCATGATGCTCTGGAGCAGCTCATAGCAACCACTTATCAAGGCGAAAAAATCGAAAAATCTGACGCTGAGTGGAAAGCGCAGCTCTCTGAGCAGCAGTACCGCGTAGCGCGCCAAGCAGGCACCGAGCGAGCCTTCACCGGAAAGTATTGGGACAACAAAAAAGCAGGCACCTACCACTGCGTATGCTGCGATTTACCCCTCTACAGCTCTGAGACCAAATTCAAGTCTGGCACAGGCTGGCCCAGCTTTTACACTGCCATCGACCTGAGCCACGTGGCCACTGAGAGCGACAATAGCTACGGTATGCGACGAGTAGAGGTGCTCTGCGCCCGCTGCGATGCTCACCTGGGCCATGTATTCACTGACGGTCCCGCCCCCACGGGTCTGCGGCATTGCATCAACTCGGCCTCGCTGACCTTCAAGCCCGCGCAGGAAAAATAAGCGATCCTTGGGCAGTTGCCCCCTACCCGCGAAATAGCTACTTTTGGATTCTAGCCAAGAATCTGAAACCATCCCTCGTATGAAACATCTTTTGTGGATTTTTGTAGCATTGACCCTCGTTTCGGTCGCATGCACTCAAGCGGCACAGCAATCACAGGAGCAAGCACAAACTGCGGCTCATGATCATGCAGAGCCCGCCGAAGAAGCTGCCGCTGAGGCCAAAGCCATGGCTGGCGAAAGTAGTTATCCTCCTGACAGTATAGGCGAAGACGGTCGCAGCTTTCACGGCCACCGCATCGACGAGCAAGGCGCTATGCCCCTAGCCCAGGTGACCTCTCTCATGGACCAACAAGGCGGCCTCTCCAGCGTCAAGGTCGCAGGAGAAGTAGACGCCGCCTGCCAGATGAAAGGCTGCTGGATGACCATGAAGCTCCCCGATGGCTCTGACATGCGGGTGCGCTTCAAAGACTACGGTTTCTTCGTCCCCAAAGACTGCGCCGGCAAAACTGCCGTGATGCAAGGCGACGCCTACTATGATACCACCAGCGTGGAAATGCTGCGCCACTACGCCGTCGACGGCGGCATGAGCGAAGCCGAAGCCGAAAAGAAATACACCGAATCCGAAGTCGCCATCGCTTTCGAAGCGACCGGCGTGATCATCAAGTAGAAAAGAAGGGAACTCGACCTGCGAATCTATCCTTCAAAGTGGTTGAATGGTAGAGTTATTGATTTATTGAATAGCCTTGTTATCAATAAGTTACAGTGTCTTACCACTCTACAATCCTTACGCCACGTAGTATATCCCGATCCCCCAGCGCCTGACTGCACTCACGCGAACAACTCGCCCACCTGGTCGATGCCCAGGACGCGGGCGCCGTTGCGCAGGTAAAAGGGCTGATCTACCGGGCTGACGATGAACAGCCGCTCGACCTTTAGATCTTCCTGGGCGATGAACAACCCTCTGCTAGGCTTGGGAGCCTGGCTGTATTTGATTTCCACCAGGGTTTCGGGCTGACTGCCCCGGGTAATGACCAGGTCGGCCTCGGTACCGCTGTGGGTGCGATAAAAGGACAACTGGGCCCAGTCTGGAAGCTGAGCGGCAATCTGTTCGATGACGTAATTCTCCCAGGAAGCGCCTAGCATGGGATGACCGCTCAGGTCGGCAAAGGAGGGAATGCCCAACAGTTGATGCAGGAGGCCCGTGTCGCGCAGGTAGAGCTTGGGCGACTTGACCAACCGCTTTTTTAGGTTGGTGAAATAAGGTGGCAAACGCCGGATCAGATAGGCTGATTCGAAGAAATCCAGGTACCGCTTGATCGTGGTGCCGTGTAGTTGGAGCGAAGCCGCGAGTTTTTCCAAATTGAGGGTGCTACCCACCGAGTGCGCGCACATGCGCCAGAGTCGGCCCGTCAAGCTCGGGGTGGCACCTAGTCCCAAGGCGGGTAAGTCTCGCTCCAGATAGGTCTGAATGAATTGCTGACGCCACAGGCGGGAAAGCGACTCGTCAGGTGCCAGAAAAGAAGGCGGAAATCCCCCCCTGAGCCAGTGCCGATTGCGGTCGCCCAGGGCTTGAACTTCCTCCCAGGTAAAAGGGGGCAATTCATAAAAGCCAATGCGACCGGCCAGCGTTTCAGAGCTGTCTCGAATCAAATCGGGCGACGCCGAGCCTAGCAAAATGAAGCGCCCTGGCTTGCGATCGCGGTCGATGATGCCCCGTAGCTCAGGAAAAAGGTGAGGGGCTTTTTGCACTTCGTCCAAAATGACCGTGTGGTCGGCAAAGGGATCGAGAAACAGCGAGGGCTGATCGAGCTTGGCCAGATCAGACGGGCGTTCGAGGTCGAGATACAGCGAGGGCCGACCGAGCGCCACCTGCAGATGGCGCACCAGCGAGGTTTTGCCCACCTGACGCGGGCCTACCAGCGCAATCGCCGGAAAAAAATTTGCCCACTGCAAGATCGTTTCGGTGGCCTGACGAGGAACGTATGTATTCATAACCTTAAAAATCTTGTATAAGGTACAGGATTTTTAAGGTAAAATAGCAAGTGAAGCCACTTATTCTGGGGGCCATGCAACCGCTGGCTTGCGGCAGAAACAGCTAGCGCCATTGCCCGCGTCTGGAGCACGGGGTGTAGGACAGTTTTCCCTTGGGAGGGTGTTCACCCCCTGGGTCCCCCTCAAGAGGGAGGGGGCTACGGGGGTGAAAAACAGCCTTTAAGAACTTTGACCTACGCCTGGAGCGCGAAAAAAACCAAGAAACCCGCAGGATTGCGTATCTTTGAATTCTCTAACTATTTCGCAATCGAGTGCTCTACTCGCATCTGATTATCAGTGGGTAAAGGCTCATATTGGGTGAAGGTTCACCCCCTGTGTCCCTCTCAAGGGAAATATTCCCTTCGGTTGAATAAAGCTCAACCTTACTGCCATGTCCTCCTTTAGGTGGCTACGGGGGTGAAAAAAGCCGAAGAAGCCAGCCCTCGAAAACGGAATGGTCAGTAATTTTTAAGCTATTCATGTCTTAGCACCTGATCACCTTGAACACCCGCTTCCTCCTCACCCCTGGCCCGGTCACGGTGCCCGACTTTGTGCTCGACGCCATGCGTCGCCCGGTGATGCATCATCGCGATGCGCCCTTCCAGGACTTTTTCCAAGGGCTACAGGCCCGGCTGCGCAAGCTGTTTCTCACCGAATCACTGACGGGCGTCTTCGCAGGCAGTGGCACCTATGGCGTCGAAATGATGATGCGCAGCCTGCTGCATCGGGGCGAGCGAGTGCTGGTGCTCAATTTGGGTAAATTCAGCGAGCGATGGGCGCGCTATGGCCAGCTCATGGGCTTGCAGGTGCTAGAAGTGCAAGCGCCCTGGGGCGAAAGCATCACCCTGGAGCAGGTACAGACCATTGCCCGGGACCAAAGCAACCTCGGCGGCGTGGTGATCACCCATTCGGAGACCTCGACCGGGGCCATGGTCGATCTGGAGGAAATGACCTTCGTGCTGCGCCGCGCTCATCCCGATATGCTCATCTTGGTGGACGCCATCACCAGCGTGGGAGCCATGCCCTACTACCACGACGATTGGGGTATCGACGCCAGCATCGTGGCCAGCCAAAAGGCGCTGCTCAACCCCGCGGGTCTGGTGGCTTATGCGCTCAGCCCAAGGGCCGAGGCCCGGCTGTGGCCCACCTTTGGTGGCGATTTTGTCAACCTGCACAACTATGCCGCCCACGCCCGGCAGGGCAGTTTTCCTTTCACCCCGCCCCTCACGCTCATGTATGGACTAGATGCAGCCCTGGCTCATATCGAAGCGCAAACCTTGCCTGTCATCTGGCAAGCCGCCCATGGTTCGGCGCGCGCCTTTCGGCAAGGATTGGCCGAGTTGGGGGGAGAAATTCGCCCAGAAATGCCCAGCGGTTCCCTCACGGCCTTCACTTTGCCGCGAGCTGATCCCAATCGAGTAAAACAACGACTGGCAGATGAGCATGGCTTGCTCTTGGCGGGCGGGCAAGGAGATTGGAAAGGAAAGGTGCTGCGCGTCTCGCACATGGGCCAAGCCGATGCCCCCATGATGCAGCGCCTGCTCATGGCAATGAACGAGGTGCTGGGGTGAGGGATTCGGGATTGGTCCTTCGAAATGGGTCATGGCGCTCGGACAAATCTCGTAGGAGAGAAACCGAGAGGGTCCGCAGGAAAATCGCTTCGTGCCCATGCTACGCGATGGCGAGCACCTGGTGCAAGCCGATTTCCTGCCGATACGCTGGCAAAGCCCCGCCTTGGGCATTTGGTTCGAAAAGACCGAGGAGGCCATCAAGGTCGTTTTCCCTGATCAGACCCCCTTTGAGACCTGGACCGAGGCGCAGCTCGAAGTGGAAAGGGCCAAGCTGCTGTTGGAAA
>CAYVAP010000029.1:0-16052 GCA_964449365.1 uncultured Bacteroidia bacterium | reverse complement strand
TTCGCAGAGGTCAACGTGCCTTTTGGGGCCACCGCCCTGTGCTACACCAACTACGGCAACTACTACATGCCCGGCGGCCTGATCAACCTGGTCAATCCATTGGTACAGTATCTCGAAGCTCGTGGCAGCGAGGTCAGACTACGCGCTCCGGTGGCCCGCATCATCCCCGAAAATGGGCACTACCTGGTGCAGACCGATTATCGCGGCCAGGCAACCACCTACCGCAGCCCCAAGGTGGTCTCAGCCATCCCTATCAACAACATCCTCGATCTCTTCGCCGATGAGGGCATCCGCCGCAAGTATCAGTCGCGCCTGATGACCTCGCCACAGCTCAACAGCGCCTTTCAGATGGGCTTTGTCTTCAAGCGGCGCGAGCGCTTCGACTGTCTCCACCATCAGATTCATCTGGCAGAGCCGATGCCCTATACTGGCTCACACAGCATTTTCCTCAGCCTCAGCCACCCCGACGACACTGAGCGCTGCGGCCCCGATGAGGTCGTGGCCTCCATTTCTACCCACGCACCCGACCCAGCCCATCGCATGCTGGAAGATAAGAGTGTACTAGAAAATTTGGTCTTCGACGTGCTGGAGCAGCGGGGCTTTTTGCAAAAAGACGATATCCTCTACCACCACGCCTCCACCCCTGGAGCTTGGGAAAAATGGCTGAAGCGGGCTTTTGGCTTCGTGGGCGGCTATCCGCAGTTCATGCGTGTGAAGCCCTGGCAGATGCTCGATGCCCGCCTCGACCATCGTGGGGCCTACCTCGCCGGCGACAGCACCTATCCCGGGCAGGGTATCCCCGGTGCTACCCTTAGCGGCATCATTGCCTATCAAAAAATGAAGCTCGATGGGCTATAATCAGTGTGCTGAGGCGCGTTGGCCCTTCTCACTCCACCCAATCGGCCAGAAAAATATTGGTATAGCGTGTGTCGCCGTTGTTGCGGTTGGAAGCCCAGACCAGCTTACTCCCATCGTAGCTGAACATCGGAAAGGCGTCGAATTCGCGGTCGTAGGTGATCTGCTCCAGTTCGCTGCCGTCGAGGTTGACCATGAAAAGGTTGAAGGTGCGCCCCCCTGAAGCGTGGTTGCTGGAAAAGATGACCTTTTCTCCTGAGGGATGAAAAAACGGGGCCCAGTTGGCACTGCCCAGCTCAGTGATGCGGCGCTGTTCGCTGCCGTCTACTGCGCAGCTTTACAGCTCCATGTTGGTAGGAGCTACCAAACCCTGCGCGAGTAGCTCGCGATAATCGGCTTTGGCTTCATCAGTTTGAGGGCGTGAGGCCCGAAAAATGAGCTTGCTGCCATCAAGTGAAAAAAACGCCCCGCCATCGTAGCCCAGGCTGTCGGTTATGCGCGTTACCTCGCTGCCATCCGGGCGCATGGTGTAGAGGTCCAGATCGCCATCACGAGTGGAGGTGAATACCACCAGGCTGCCGTCGGGCGAGAGGGTCGCCTCGGCGTCGTAGGCGTCATTGTTAGTCAGTTGGGCCAATGGCTCGCCCGCGCGCGTAGCCAAGAAAATTTCATAGCTATCGTAGATAGGCCAAACGTACCTGCGAATCTTGCTGCGGTCAATGGATGGAGGACAGGCGGTATCAGCCAGATGGGTAGAAGCGTAGATGATGGTATCGCCGCCAGGATAAAAGTACGCGCAAGTCGTGCGGCCCTGCCCGTTGCTCACCCGCTGTGGCTCGAAGGACTCACCCGAAGCCGGGATTTTTCCCCAATAAATCTGATCGCAGGGGATGCCTTCGGCTTCGAATTCTTTCTGAAAAACCAGCGCCTGATCGTCGTAAGAGAAGTAAGCCTCGGCATTGTTGCCCCCAAAGGTGAATTGCCGCACGTTGCGCAGGTGCGTCTCTTGCGGATAGCGTAGCGAATTGCCACTTGCGATCGTGGCAGTGGCGTCGCTTTGGGTCTCGGTTTGCTGCTGTGCCTGAGGCTGGCAGGCCCCAAGGGCAGCGATCATCGCACAACAAAGGGTCAGTCGGGTCATATGTCTGAGTTGAGATTTGGTACGAAACGTCTAGCGGCCAAGAACCGCTAGTCATTAGTCATTAGTTTCGCGGTTGAAAGTTACCCAAGCTGCGCAGAGCCAATCAGGGCTATTTGCCTGGAATGAACGGTACACTTTCGTTTCGGTAAGGTATGAGCATCACTCAAAATAGCTCTCTGAAGCTCTAGGAGGCACATTTTCCAGGTCGAAACTAATGACTAGTGCTTTGCATTCGAAATTCGTAATCAGTAATTCGCAATTGAGGGTCCGTAGGATTGTCCCGCAGGTACAACCCTTGAGTGAACCAATATGAACGGTAGGTAAACGCCGTGCCTGACCACCTTATGCCCTTACACCCCTGACCGTTCACATAGGTGAAAACCCACGAGGGCTATTTCTTTGGAATTAGCCCTCGCAGATCGGAGGCAGTGTGCCAAAGAGGCGAAATCTTATTTTGGAAAGAAGGGCGACGTAATCGTCTTCGTACGATTTTCAACTCTGTAGCCAGCGCCGTAAAATTCGCTGCCACAGAGGGATCGCGCCGTACACCATGATCGGCACCAGCACCGCAGTAAGCAGTAAGGTGCGCAGTGGTAGCGGGATCTGCATCAAGTAGGGACCAAAGAGCCACAAAATCAAGGTGATCAGCGGGTAAATGGCCAACCAAACCACGATGGAGGTTTTGTATTTGGGAGGAGGCATGAAAAGAGTGCTCATTTTATGACGTCTAAACACCAGTTGCAGGGAAAAGTTGTCTTACCGGCCTGCTACCCTCTTCACTAGCATGGTAAAAAGACACCAGTCCGAGAAAATCATTGGCCATAACAGCGAGAATTGGCTTCCCCCACCTCATCGGCGGAATAGACGTTGTCTTGACGAGGCAATATACATGTTCACACGGCTTGGTGCAGATGGCAATTTGGATGCAACAAAGAAAAAACACTTATAGCAAAATTGCCATAAGTGCTTGACTTTCAGGGTCGAGGTGGCAGGATTCGAACCTGCGGCCCCCTGCTCCCAAAGCAGGTGCGCTAACCGGACTGCGCCACACCTCGAACTTATCTACGGGCTAGCCCCGGAGATCGGGACGCTGCCTTTGGAAAAACAAACCTCGCAGGACCTAAAACCTGCGAGGTTTTGCTGAGCGGTGAGGGAGGGATTCGAACCCTCGGTACCCGGTATAGGTACGGCAGTTTAGCAAACTACTGGTTTAAGCCACTCACCCACCTCACCGTTTTGCTTGGCAAATATAGCAGGTCTATCGTTCTGCGCAAACAGAAATCTGAATTCGCTTTGAAAGAGTTTCAGGAAGTCTACGGCGACGCCCGGGGAAGGGTTGCGGAGCCATTTTTTACCTTGCCTACCTTACGTGGTCCTACTTCTGCCTCGCAGGCAGCACCTGATTGTGTACTTCTCCGAAGCCCACCCGGATGCCATCGCGCTCGGCGTGGCCGCGCATGATCACGGTGTCGCCGTCCTGAATGAAGGTACGGGTGCTGCCGTCGGGCATCTCTAGCGGCTGCGAGCCGCGCCAGGTAATCTCCAGCATAGAGCCGTAGCTGCCGGGCGCTGGCCCGCTGATGGTCCCTGAGGCCATCATATCGCCCACGTTGAGGTTGCATCCGTTGACCGTATGGTGGGCCAACTGCTGGGCCATGCTCCAGTAGAGGTGCTTGAAGTTGCTTTGGCACACGCGATGCTCGGGCTGCCCCGGCGCAGCGATGCTCACTTCCAGGGCCAGATCAAAAGCCTGTGGGCCCGACTGTGCCAGATAAGGCAGCACCTTTGGCGCCTGCGGGGGGCCAGCCGTGCGGAAAGGTTCTAGCGCAGCCAAGGGCACGATCCAGGGCGAGATCGACGAGCCAAAGCTTTTTCCCAAAAACGGCCCCAGTGGCACGTATTCCCACTTCTGAATGTCGCGGGCCGACCAGTCGTTGAACAGCACCAGCCCGAAGATGTGATCTTCAGCTTTCTCGATGGGCACCTGCTCTCCCAGTTCAGTCGAGGCTCCCACGATAAAGGCCACCTCCAATTCGAAGTCGAGCAGGCGCGAAGGACCGTACACCGGATCGCCGTCTTCGGGCTTGAGCTGCCCCATGGGCCGACGGATGGGCGTACCCGACACCACGATGGACGAAGCCCGGCCGTGATAGCCCACGGGCAGGTGCTTCCAGTTGGGCATCAGGGCGCTGTCCTTACCGCGAAACATGGTGCCCACGTTGGTAGCGTGGTATTCGCTGGCGTAAAAATCGGTGTAGTCGCGCACCACTACCGGCATCAGCATTTCGGCCCTATGGGCCTCGATCAGCACCTCGGTTCGGTGGGATTCATGGTCGCGCAGTCCCAGGTTTTTTG
Organism: uncultured Bacteroidia bacterium; assembly: GCA_964449365.1. GTDB lineage: Bacteria > Bacteroidota > Bacteroidia > J057 > J057 > CAYVAP01. Next base: position 11,701 of record CAYVAP010000029.1, on the reverse strand, counting down.
CGGCATCGAAGAGATGCATCAGCAAGCTGCGCACCCCTTGCCAGGTGGGTGGCCCCAGTGCGATGAAGTCATTGAGATGAGGCTGATCAAAGACATCGAGCGGCAGGCCCAGGCCATCGAAGTAGCCCAGGCGCTGCAAGGCCCCCAGGTCGATGATGGTATCGCCCAATCGGGTAGCTGCCTGCGGCTGTGGGCGCTCAGCGGTGCGATAGATGCCATAGGGCAGGTTGTGGAGGCTAAAGTCGCTATCGGCGGGAATGTCTAGCCAGGAAGTGATAGAGGGCATGGGGGGTAGTTTAGAGTTTGGGGTTTGGAGTGGAGTTTAAAGTTAGGTATACCACGTGGCGTAAGGATTGTAGAGTTGTAAGACACTATAACTTATTGATAACAAGAACATTCAATAAATCAACAACTCTACCATTCAACCACTTTGAAGTATAAGTTCTCGATCTTTCTTCGAACCAACCTCGCAGCATAGAAAAGGAGAAAGCCAAGTAAAAGCGCGCGGGTTCTGCCAAAGCGAAGAAGAAGCGCCACCTGGAAATAGTTGGAAATTTTGCGGCGTGAGCATACCCACTACGAGATCAATGAGGAGGCACTGGCCTATGCGGCGGCTCAGGGGCTCAGTCCCAAATACTACCACGTTCTGGCACATAGCCTGGTCCAGGGGGAAGGGGCTTTCGTTGATTTAGCCGCTTTGGAAGCCTACTTTGAGGCCAACGGCTGGCAGGCCCAATGTACCGTTCGCACCATCACCGAAGCCCTGCTCATCGGAGCCTTGGTTCAGTACGGGGGGGCCGCTGATACCCTGATCCACTCTGACGGGGCAAGGCAGTTCGACCTCTTTACCCACCGCCTCTGCTGGGCTGGAAACATGCCGAAAGGCTGCTGGTGAATTTGCGCTGCTGCAGCCCGCAGCAAGAGCAGCCCCTCGCCGCTAAACAGCAGGCTTCCTGGGCGCTCTACCAAGCCCTCAAGGTCTACAAAAATCAGCCCAATGCCCAGCAAGCTGCGGCGCTAGCAGGCAACGAGTAGGCATCATGCCTCCCCCTTGGCCCGCGCCCACATCTGCTGCTCGCGGCGCAGTCGCTGCCCAAACTTAGGCGGCACTTCTTCTGCCACCACGATCGGCTGGCCCGGTTGCACCGGGTGTGGCAGGCGCAGCCCCACCGCCGCCAAAAACAGCCCCTTGTGCTGCATGGTGGCCTCGGGTGGGCTATAAAGCGGATCGCCCAGGATGGCGTGGCCCGCCTCGGCGGCGTGGATGCGCAGTTGGTGGGTGCGGCCCGTGTGGGGCCAAAGGGCCAGCAGCGACAGCCACTCATTGCGCAGGGAGCGCACCGCTTCCAGGCGCTCGAAGCGCGACTCCGCCGCCTGCCCCTCGATGGGCGAGGTCCAGCGACCCGCCTCAGGGGCCAGCCCCATCACCAGGGCCAGGTAGCGCTTTTCGACTTGCCGCTCAGCCAGCAGTTGGCTGAGGCGCACCTTGGCCCGCTCGCTGCGGGCGACCAATACCAGCCCTTGGGTGGCGGCGTCGAGGCGATGCACCGGTTGTGGCCAGGGCAGGGCGTCGGCTACCGAGGAGATCGGCAGGTTGTGAGCCAGCACATTTTCCAGGGTGCGAAACTGATTGCCTCGCACGATCAGGCCAGCGGGCTTCCAGGCCACTGCCACATGTTCGTCGCAGTAAGAAAAACGCAGGGCCATGCGGTAGGGCTTGGGCGGCGCTGGCTCGCCCGGGTGCCAACTGAGCCGTTGACCCGCCTGTACCCAGGTACCGGTTTGGCCGGGTTGACCATCGACGTAGATTGCCCCTTGCTTGATGGCTTTCTTGACCGCGTTGCGGGAAGGTAGCCCCAGGAATTTACCCAAGGCATACTCGCTCAAGCGGGTAGGCGGCGTATCGGGCGGGACCAGATGCGTGGCAGCAAGGGGAGAGATGCGCATTATCTTGGACATACCTGTTTGCGGGATTAGTCAATCTTTGAGAAAGACGATTAGAGGTAGATTTTTTGCCATTCAGTAGAAAAAAGATGCGATGTGATCCTTAAGAGGAGCAGTTGGGCCCGAATCCAGGTTTCTTCGAATGAGTGTTTAAGTAGTGGGCACAGGATTTGTCTTTTACAGATAAATCGCACTAACAAGTTCATTACCATGCATGTATCCAAGCAACGAGACATCATCGTTTGGCCCAAGTAAGCCAGTGTCTCCCTCGAACCCCCCTTGTCATTCTCCCTCCTGTTGATTGGCTACCGGCGACGTCATCAAGGCCTGCTTGATTTCCTGTAGTTTCAGCAACGCTTCGACTGGCGTCATGCGATCGATCTCGACCCCCGATAGAATCTGGCGAATCTTCAAGGTGTCGGCATCTTTGAGTTCAAACATGTTCAACTGAATGGCCTGTTGGCTGCTAAAGCGCACCGACTTGGCCGCCTGCTGATCGCTCACTTTGGCTTGCTCGAAGTGAGCGAGCAGTTGTTGGGCCCGCTGCACCAGCACCGGCGGCATACCGGCCATCTCCGCTACGTGGATACCAAAGCTGTGCTCGCTGCCGCCGGGCTGCAACTTGCGCAGAAACAAAATTTTGCCATCCACCTCGCGCACTGAGACGTTGTAGTTGCACACCCGATCGAGGCGCTGCTCCAGCTCGTTTAGCTCGTGGTAGTGGGTGGCAAATAGGGTCTTGGCCTGGCAGCCGGGCGTTTCGTGCAGGTACTCCACCAAGGCCCAGGCGATGCTCACCCCGTCGTAGGTGCTGGTGCCGCGCCCGATTTCATCCAGCAAAATCAGGCTCTTCTCGGTAGCATTGTTGGCGATCTGCGCCGTCTCGTTCATCTCCACCATGAAGGTCGATTCGCCGCTGGAGATGTTGTCGCTGGCCCCCACCCGCGTGAAAATCTTATCCACCAGCCCCACCGTGGCTGCCTCGGCGGGCACGAAGCTGCCCATCTGGGCCATGAGCACGATCAGCGCCGTCTGCCGCAGCAGGGCCGATTTCCCTGCCATGTTAGGCCCGGTGATGATGATGATCTGCTGGCTCTCGTTGTCCAGCCGTACGTCGTTGGGTACGTAGGGCTGATCGCTCGGCAGATTGGTCTCGATCACTGGGTGCCGCCCTTGTTGCAGGTCAATGGTGCTCTCCTCATTCACCTCCGGACGGCGATACTGCCGTTGCTGTGCTGTGAGGGCAAAGCTCAGCAGCATGTCCAGCTCGGCGATCAGCTTGGCGTTGTGCTGAATGGTGTGCAGGTGGTGTTGCAGCTTGCGCAAAAAGTCCCCGTAAAGCTTGGTCTCCAGGGCCAGGATGCGCTCCTCGGCGGAGAGGATTTTGTCCTCGTATTCCTTCAACTCCTCGGTGATGTAGCGCTCGGCGTTGGTCAGGGTCTGCCTGCGAGTCCAGTCGGCGGGGGCTTTGCTCTTGTGGGCGTTGGTCACTTCGAGGTAATAGCCAAAGACCTTGTTGAAGCCGATTTTGAGCGAGCTGATGCCCGTGCGCTCGACCTCGCGTTGCTGCATGGCCAGCAGCCGTTCGTTGCTATTGGCCTTCATGCCCCGCAATTCATCCAACTCAGTAGAGACCCCATCACGGATCACCCCGCCGTCGCTGAGGTGGCCATTCACCTCGTCGAGCAGGTAGCCATGCAATACGCCCAGCGCCTCTTCGGGGTCTTCGAACAGCTCGGTGTAGCGGGCCAGGGCCTCGCCTTCGAAGCGCAGCAGGGTCTCGGCCAGGGGCCGAATCAGGCCCAGCGACTCGCGCAGCAACACGGCCTCTTTGGGCGTGAGGCGCGAGGTGGCCACCTTGGAGGCCAGCCGTTCCAGGTCGCCCATCTGCTTGAGTTGGGCGGTGAGTTCGCGCATGGGCTCGCCCTGCTTGAGCAGGGTCTCCACCGCGTCGTGGCGGCGGCGGATCTGGCTGATGTCTTTGAGCGGCAGCAGGATGGCGCGCCGCAAGGCCCGTCCACCCATGGCGGTGAGGGTCTGATCGAGTACCTCCACCAGCGGCTTGCCGTCGGGGTGTAGGGGCTGCACCAGCTCCAGGTTGCGCACCGTGAACTGGTCCAGCCACACGTAGGCCGAGTCGCTGAAGCGGTAGAGCTTGCTGATGTGGCCCAGGTCGGTCTGCTGGTTTTGGTGCAGGTAATGCACGATGGCCCCGGCGGCGATGCAGCCGCAGACCTCTTCTTCTACCCCAAAGCCTTTGAGCGAGGTGGTGCCAAAGAGGCCCAGCAGCTTTTCGCGGCTGTAGTCGGGCTGAAAGACCCATTCGTCTACCCGGCTGACGTAGTAGCGCTCGCCGAAGTGCTGGGTGAAGTGGCGCAGGTCTTTGCGCGAAACCAGCACCTCGCTGGGGCTGAGGGTGCCCAGCACCTTGTCGGCGTAGTGGGGCGTGCCCGAAAAGCAGAAAAAATCTCCCGTAGAAACCTCCATGAAGGCCACGCCCACCTCTTTGGGGCCTTGCAGGTGCACAGCCGCGAGGTAGTTGTCGCGGTTGGTTTCCAGCACCTTGTCGTTGAAGGTGACGCCGGGGGTGACCAGTTCGGTCACGCCGCGCTTGACGATGCCCTTGGCCTGCTTGGGGTCTTCCAGTTGGTCGCAGACCGCGACGCGCTTGCCCGCCCGCACCAGCTTGGGCAGGTAGGTGTCGAGCGCGTGGTGGGGAAACCCCGCCAGCTCGGTGTCGCTGCCGCCGTTGTTGCGCTTGGTCAGCACGATGCCCAGCACCTTGGACACCTCCACCGCATCGGCCCCAAAGGTCTCGTAAAAATCCCCCACCCGAAAGAGCAGCACCGTGCCGGGATACTGCTGCTTGACGGCGTAGTATTGCTTCATGAGCGGCGTGAGGTCGCCGCTTTTGCCTTTGCTGGCGGTGCCGTTTTTGCGGGGTCTAGCCATGGGAGAAGGGTGGTTGAAAGTGGTGCCCGGACGCGATCCAGGCCTGAGTTGAAGGTTGAAAGTGGGGGATGACGGCAGCAGACTTTTCACTTTCCACTCTCAACTTTCCACTGCAAATGGCGAAGATCGGAAAATGGGAGGGACGGGGCAAGGGCTATGATGAGGCGGGGCGGCGGGATGGCATCCCGAAGAACAAGGCGTCCGACGCTTGGCAACGTCAGAGAGCGACAACACCGTCTGACCAATTCTATCCCAAAAATGCGTATCTTTCCACAAAGAATCTGGTGATGATCGAACAAAACATCCAACTGGAGCAGCATCTCGTGCGCTTTTTAGAGACCTATCAGCAGTGGGGCTACGATAGCAAGCACGATCTGGCCGCTGCTGCATTAGAGATGCTGCGTAAGCAACTGCTCAGGCAGCAGGAATTGATGGCTTCGGCGGCGCTGTACGCTGAAGTGTACGCTGAGGATGAGGAGTTACAGGCGCTGACGGATGAAGCAACCCAAGATTGGCCTGAAGGATGAGTCAAGCATTAGAACGAGGCATGGTTGTCTTGGTCGATCTCAATCCTACTAGAGGAGCGGAGACGAACAAGGTTCGTCCTTGCGTGATTGTAACCAACAACATTTACAATGCCAGGGTACCTGTGATTCAGGTGGTTCCAATTACCGCCTGGAGCGAGAAGAAAGCACAAATTCGTACCAATGTATCCATTCAACCTACGACTGAAAATGGATTGAATAAGGTTTCTGTGGCCGATTGCCTCCAAACCAGACCTATCGACCATCGTAAGCGTCTGATCGAAGTAAAAGGGCGGCTGAGTCCTGCTCTCATGGCAGAAATCGACGTTGCGCTGGAATTCGTATTTGACCTAGGACGGTGAGGCATTCATCATGGCGCAGAAGTATGCCCTTCACCTCATCAGGCATGTTCCAAGGCGTGGCTCTCGCTAACCTGTTTAGGGTAAGCAAAACCGATCTCTTCATTAGATTCCTGATTCGGCGCAGCAGACCTTAATCTGTTGGTATGTGCCCCCAACCACGCAAGCATCACCCAATGGATAAAGTAAGCCAATACCGCCACTACATCCACGAGGTCATGCAGTCCCTCGTGAAGCCTGACCGAGCCCCCATGCCCGGCTATGACGAGTATGAAGAACAATTGATCATGGACGATGCGCGGGGACATTCCTACCTCATATCAGTGGGCTGGCAGAAATTCAAGCGCGAACATGCCTGCACCGTTCATATCGACCTCAAGGGGGAGAAAATCTGGATACAGGCCGACTGGACGGACCTGATTCTGGTGGATCGCTTTTTGGAAAAGGGTGTCCCGCCAGAAGACATTGTGTTGGCCTTTCACGCGCCGTACAAGCGTCCGTACACGGGGTTTGCGGTGGCGAAGGGCGACGCCGAACGAAGTCTCGCCACTTCGCACAAAAATCCGTACCTTGTATTGCAAATCGCGATACGAAACATGAAGAAGCATAACGGTATGCGTCCGCAGGATGTAGTGGTGCTTTTGAAAATCAGCCTGTGGGAGGAGCGCCCTTGGTACATCAAAGACTTGGCGGCGAGCATCCGGCTTAGCCAAAGTGAGACGAGCGAATCTATCCATCGCTCGGTGTATGCAGGCTTGCTGGCGGAAGATCAGCGGACGGTGATGCGGCATACGCTGCTGGATTTTTTGCGCTTTGGGCTGCGGGTGGTATTTCCGCAGCGACCTGGTACCATGCAATGGGGATTCCCCACGGCCCATGCCGCAGCACCGCTGCGCGCGCATATCGCCAGCGATTTGGCCTACGTATGGCCGTCGGCTCAAGGCCGGGTGCAAGGGCTGGCCATCGCGCCGCTATACCGCACGGTTCCCGAAGCGGCCTTGGCCGATCCTGATTTACATGCCTTGCTGGCGCTCTGCGACGCCCTGCGTGTGGGACGACGGCGAGAGATCAACTTGGCAGAGGACATCCTAGCCCAACACCTATTGCCGCATGTCTTTGACGCATCATCTTGACCAACTGCTACGGGTAGCAGAGGCACTGCTGAACGAATAGGCCTGCTGGTAGGTGAGGCCCCGTCATGGCGCACCGAATGATGCACTGCCGGATGACAAGTGAGCGCTACGTTTGCTGCAACGGATCTCAATTCGTCTGACGTATGGAAACGTCGGGCAGGCCCGGTCGCCATTATATAGCCTCACCCCCTCACCGCAGCGCCCACAGCATCTCGGCGAGTTCTCGCAGGCCAATCACGTCGAGGGTCTCCCGCTTGGGGTAGCGCTCGGTGCCGGGATAGACCATGAAAGCGCGCTCGGGTTGTAAGTCTTGCAGGGCCGTGGCGAAGCCCTTGGTGACTTCTGTTGGCCAGTGTCCAAAGCGTCAACGCATTTCTCAATCTTTCCCATCGTCTTTGTTACGGATGTTTGGGTCATTTTCGATTAGTTTTGCGTCTGTCCCTTCAGCTAGATCGCTAAGGCCGATGACAAAGTTTGGAAGGGGAAAAGCTTTCTCTTTTTCTCTAAATGTTTGAACATCATTGTACAAGGTCGCTAACCCGGGTGCATACGTAACCACTCGCCCATCGGAGAAAAAGTAGATGTCTCCACCCTTACAATAAACAGATGGATACCCTCATCCCGTCTGCGCCAAAAACACTTGAATCCGGTCGATGAAGGCGCGGGCATCCTGGCAGGTTTGGTGGGCATCGCTATCGGATATCTCAGCAGCGATTTCGTAGTCCCCTTCCTGCCGGGTCTCAAACGCCTGCTGAAGTTGCTTGCTGTAACTCGCTTCGATCAGACCGGCCTTGACCAAGTGTTGCCCAAATTGATTGATCAGACCAGCGTGTGATTTGGTGCGTACCTCCCTGGTCAGCAGGGCTGCTTCTGCTGCGTAAAACATGGCGTAATAGGCCCGCGAAACTGCGCTGCGATACCCTTGAGTAGCGGTTAGCAGCGCTTGTGCATCTCGCAGGGTATCCTCGGCGAGTTGCATCAGTTGGGTTTGTTCTGATGGCATGAGGTCAATTCCTTCTGCTTCCACATTCAAAAAGAGCGGTTCCCGCATCGCCTGATAGCGGGTTTCGGTGGTCAAAACGGTGGTGATCAACGCCTGGTAGTCCAACAGCAGGTCATGGGTAATGTCAATGATACGCCGCCGCACTTGTCGCCGCCCTCCGACTAGCTCCCCAAACAGGACCAGCACATCTACGTCGGAGTCGGGGCGGGCCTCCCCCCGGGCCTGTGAGCCAAACAGGATGATGCGCCGCAAATTATCGCCAAACTGCCTGCGCATCTCCGGCACGAAGACCCGGAGCGCAGCAGCTACCGAAGGCGAAACGGGCAACGGACTGAGGGTGTTCATACCAGGAAAATACGCAGATAGCAGCCAGAAGCGCAAGTCCAAATGATAGGAGATAAATATCTTGGCTATTGTCCTGCTCTCACGTCATCCTGTCCCAACCAACGAGGAAACAAGGAAAATGCCCAGGAGCATGGTCCTCACCCCCTCACCGCAGCGCCCACAGCATCTCGGCGAGTTCTCGCAGGCCGATCACGTCGAGGGTCTCCCGCTTGGGGTATCGCTCGGTGCCGGGATATACCATGAAGGCGCGCTCGGGTTGTAAGTCTTGCCGGGCCGTGGCGAAGCCCTTGGTAACAGAAGGTGCGGTGCTGCGCTTGACTTCGATCACCCAGCGGCCGTGCTTAGCCCCTAAGTCCAGCACCAGGTCGGCTTCTGCGCCTTGGGCCGTGCGGTAAAAGCTCGCCTGGGTACGACGGGGGGCGGCCATGAGCAGGGTTTCGATTACCATGCCTTCCCAGCTATGGCCGACCACGGGATGGGACAACAGGTCATCAAGGGTTTCGATGCCCAGCAGGGCGTGGACCAGACCACTATCCCGCACGTAGGTTTTGGGGGATTTGACCAGGCGCTTTTTCACGTTGGCGACCAGGGGCGGCAGGCGGCGCAGCACCAGCAAATCACAGAGCAGGTCGATGTAGGTGCTAATGGTGGGAGAAGATACCCCAAGGTTTTGGGCCAACTGCGAGGCGTTGAGCAAACTGCCTTGGCTGTGGGCAAGCATTGTCCAAAGGCGCTTGAGGGTCTCGGCAGGTACCCGAGGCCCAAACATCGGAATATCACGCTCCAGGTAGGTTCGGATGAAGTTTTCGCGCCACAGGAGGCTGTCACGGTCGTCGCGACTCAACAAACTGCGGGGAAAGCCGCCGCGTAGCCAGAGTCGGTCGATAGGATTAGGGGCAGGCGTTTCCAGGACCGAAAGCGGTCCCAGTTCGAGGTATTCGATGCGCCCGGCCAACGTCTCCGACTGTTTCATCAGGTCGATGCTGGCCGAGCCTAGCATGAGAAAGCGCCCTTCGCCCTGCCCGCTGCGCCGTCCCTCATCGATCAGGCCGCGCAGCACCTCAAACAGGCCTGGAGCGCGGTGGATTTCGTCCAAAATGACCAGCTTATCGCGGTGCAGGGTCAGGAAATAGGCTGGATCATCCAGCTTGGCGCGATCCCTGGGGTTTTCCAGATCGACATACACTGACGGGCGCTGATCGGCTACCGCCAGGGCCAGGGTGGTTTTGCCCACCTGTCGGGGACCGACCAGGGCCACACTGGCTTCGCGGGCCAGGGCCGCTTCTACTTCCGGGTAAAGTTGGCGAGCAATCATCCATGCAAATTTAAAGTAAGATTTTCAATTTGCATGGACTGCCCTGCTTATTTTATTGAAATGGCGGGTCAGGATAGCATCCCGAAGACTACCCTATGCAACTTACGGCGACTTCAGCTAGCCATCTGCCTGATTTTTGGTCAGGCACTTCTCTCGGTTCGAAGGATCAAACGTTTCAAGAAGAGGGTTGGGCCGTGCTTCCCATGCGAATTACTAATCACGAATTTCGAATGCGAAGCACTAACCCGTCCGGAGCGTCGCTTTGTGGCGCGACAGATTGGTGGGCTGCCGGGTGATGAGTAATTTGAGCGCAAATAATCCCCTATGTTCGCCGAGTATTATTCTCTCTGGTCCTTTCTGCCGATTCTCGCCTTGCTGCTTGTCAGTTTATGGCGGGGGGTCAACCCGGCAGTTTACACCGGTTTGCTGCTGACCACCCTGATTTTTTTCTTGAGCGGAAATGGAGGGTTAGCGTGGCTGGCTTCGCTGATCAGTGCTCTGGTGGGTACCATCAATATTCTGATGATTATTTTTGGTGCTTTGCTACTCTACCATGTCATGGCCCAGAAGGGCTACATAGAGGGCATTCAGGCGTCGCTAAGCCAGATTCATCCGCGGCGCGAGGTGCGGTTTTTATTCTTGGCGATGTTTCTCACGGCGTTTTTCGAGAGCGTGGCAGGCTTCGGTACGCCGGGGGCGATTGTGCCGCTGCTGCTGATCAGCCTGGGGTTTTCGCCGGTGCTGGCCATTGCTGTGGTGCTGATGATCAATGGCTTGTTGGCCGTCTCGGGCGCAGTGGGGACGCCCGTGATCGCTGGCTTGGAAACGCCGCTGGATTTGACCGTTGCAGATACCACCACGATCTACATCTGGGCCGGAGCGGCCATTGCGATGGGGGGGGTGGTGATCATGCTGTTTGTGCATCGCTATTTGCGGCGCGAATCCGAAGGGGCCATCGGCTGGCAGGGATGGGCCATGTATCTGGCCATGATGCTGCCTTACGCCTTGCTGGCAGGGTTTCTCAAAGAGCTTACGGGTATCATAGCCGCGCTGGTGATGGCGGGATTTGCCTATGCATTTATTTTCGAACAGCGCCGCATTCCGCTGCGATCCTGGGCTCCGTATGGTTTGCTGGTGCTGCTTTTGTTGCTGCCGAAACTGATAGCACCGCTGGGGAGATTTCTGACCTTGGAAGTGGGCACCGACAGCTTATTTGGCACAGGTGTTGGCGCTGGCCTACAACCGCTGCGCTCGCCGTTAGTGTCTTTCCTCGCGGCTACGATGTTTGCTTTGTATCAGGCCAAAGACTTTCAGGTTCAGCTCAAGCCCGTGCTGAATAAGACGCTGGCGGTATTCCTCGTCCTGTTTCCCTCCCTAGGCATCACCCAACTGATGCTCAATGGGGGCGGTGAGCTTCCTTCCATGATCGAGGCCTTGGCGGGGGTATTTGGTCAGGCGGGGCTCCTCTACCCGCTGGTGAGCCCACTCATCGGGGTGATTGGGGCGTTCATGACAGGCAGCACCACGGTGTCGAACGTGATTTTTGGGTCGGTGCAATTTGGCGCCGCACAAGATCTGTCGCTGCCGCCGATGCTCATCCTGGGCTTGCAACTAGCCGGGGCTTCGCTGGGCAATGCCATTTGCCTCTTCAACATCATCGCTGCCGCAGCGGTCGCCGGGGTGGAAGACTTTCGCGGCATTTTGCAGAAAAATCTGCTGCCGGTGTTGCTGACCTCCGCCGTGATCGCAGCCGTGGGCTTCGTGGGCATTGTCGTAATCCGCTAAGCAACAGCGCTCACCCACGTGAAAGCACTGCTGCTCGAGATCATATATGGATTTCGAATGGTCAATTTACTTGATTCCAAAAGCACTAGTGCTTCGCATTCGAAATTCGTGATCAGGAATTCGTAATTTAAAGCGCTGATGGCCAGAGTTTTATGCGAATCTCGAATCTCGAATGGTTAATTACTTAATTCCGAAAGCACTAGCCAACATCGCCCCTTGCTACCACCAAACCCATCCCACAAACGAAACGCACAATTTCATTCCAGAAACGTGAGTTGTAAATTGAAGCTAGTGCTCTGTCAACTCACGAATGATGGGTGATCGCTGCATCTTTTTCCGCA